>JBOFUD010000205.1:0-1602 GCA_051652385.1 Flavobacterium sp. | reverse complement strand
TGACTACTTTTCCCTCAAGCATACTAAAAGCTTTTAATAATTTTCTGCGCGTATCTTCGGGCAAGATAATCTCATCGATAAAGCCACGTTGTGCTGCGGTATAAGGATTAGCAAACAAATTCGCATATTGAGCTTCTTTTTCAATTAATTTAGCTTCTGGATTTTGAGCTTCGCTAATTTCTTTTTTGAAGATAATTTCTGAAGCCCCTTTAGCTCCCATCACCGCAATTTCAGCGGATGGCCACGCAAAATTCAAGTCGGCACCAATGTGTTTTGAGTTCATTACATCATAAGCGCCACCATAGGCTTTTCGAGTAATCACCGTAACTCTTGGCACTGTCGCTTCGCTAAAGGCATACAATAATTTGGCCCCATGCACAATGATTCCGTTCCATTCTTGATCGGTGCCAGGCAAGAAACCGGGCACGTCCTCTAGTACTAACAACGGAATATTGAAACAATCACAAAAACGAACAAACCTGGCGGCTTTGACGGAGCTTTTCACATCCAAACAACCGGCCAAAAACATTGGATTATTGGCTACAATCCCGATACTTCTTCCGCCTAAACGCGCAAAACCAACAAGGATATTTTCGGCAAAATCTTTATGAATTTCATAAAAAGAATCGGCATCAATAATCCCTCGAATCACCTCGTGCATGTCATACGGTTTGTTGGCACTATCGGGAATGATTGAGGCTAATTCCATCCTTTTTTCATCTCTCAAAGAATAGGGGACTTTGGGTGTGGTCTCTTTATTATTTTGTGGCAAATAGCTCAACAAATTTTTGATACGATCCAACAAAGCCACTCCGTTGGGAGCGGTTAAATGCGCCACCCCTGATTTGGAAGCATGCGTTAGAGCGCCACCCAATGCCTCTGAAGTCACTTCTTCATTGGTCACCGTTTTTACCACATTGGGGCCGGTAACAAACATATAACTGTTGTTTTCTACCATCATGGTGAAATCGGTCATCGCCGGAGAATATACGGCGCCACCCGCACAAGGCCCCATAATAGCTGATAGTTGCGGTATCACTCCCGAAGCTTGCACGTTGCGATAAAAAATATCGGCATAGCCTCCCAAAGATCGAACTCCTTCTTGAATTCGAGCACCACCAGAATCGTTTAATCCAATCATGGGGGCACCCACTTTGAGCGCCATATCCATGACTTTACAAATTTTCTCTGCGTGCGTTTCGGACAAAGAGCCACCAAAAACAGTGAAATCTTGGGCAAAAACATACACCAATCTTCCATTGATGGTCCCGTAACCTGTAACCACACCATCTCCGTAAATGAGCTCTTTTTCCATACCAAAATCGGTTGTTCTATGAGTAACCAGCAGGCCAATTTCTTCAAAAGAACCTTCATCCAACAAATACATGATGCGTTCTCTGGCCGTTAGTTTTTTACTAGCATGATGTTTATCAATACGAGCTTGTCCGCCTCCCAATTGGGCTTGCGCTATTTTTTCGTTTAATACTTTTATATTTGATTCCATACTTTTCTGTTATTTTTATAGTGTGCCAGCCTTCTATTTAATTGGGCAATCGAAGCACTTTTTGATCATTTAAATACAGTTGCAATGCCAAACGAGCA
>JBOFUD010000204.1:0-2000 GCA_051652385.1 Flavobacterium sp. | reverse complement strand
CCAGTCAAAGCGTGATTAACCACCACTATCGGCGCCGAATGCAAAGTGGCACCAAAAACTTGATAACTCAAATGAATGCTAGCATAAAAAGCACCATTTTCGGTGGTGAAATTTGTAAGGGTAAGTAAGTTGGGTGAAGTATCCAATTTCAAATCGTTTTTATTATTGATTTGTATTTGGAAATATTATTAAGAAAGCTAGAAAAACTAGTTGATTTCTTGTGTTATCTGTCCACGTTGGGCGTGGTAGAATGCAGCACCTTCTTCGATAAATCGAAGGGTTGCTAAGGCTTCATTGGGTCTAATCCCTCTGCCTTTCTTTATAACATTTCAATACATTTGTGAACTTAAAGCTGCAAAGTAACTATTTATTTTTTTAACACGCAAATTTTTAAAACAACAACCAAATTACAAATCAATTGCAAACTTGGTTGTTGTTGGCTATTTAAACACGCCATTGCTTAAATGAAAAGCGTATCGTTTTCGTTGGAATACATGTGAAACAACAATGATTTATTGTTGTTGTTTTTGTTCCCATCTGCCGTATTCGTATCTTTTATAGCGAAACGAGGATGAATCAATTCGCTTACGGTTTGATCTACTATTTCAATTTTATTTTTGATGTTTTTTCTACTAAAGAAAGAAACTATTTTGCGGAAGGTTATACTTGTTATCATGATGATGATGTTATTTTATTATATTACTATTTTTTTAATCTGAAAGGTTTTCAAAAACGGACTTCAAATCGGCTTTTAAATCCTCTATATCTTCTAATCCTACTGACAATCGAATTAAATCTTTGGTTACTCCTGTGGCAACTTGGTCAACATCTGATAATTGCTGATGCGTCGTACTCGCCGGATGAATGATTAACGATTTGGTATCTCCAATGTTGGCCAAGAGTGAAAAAAGCTTCGTTTCATCGGCTACTTTCTTCGCTGCTCCAAACCCACCTTTGAGTCCGAAAGTTACGATACCGCTTTGACCCTTAGGTAAATAGCGCGTTACCAAATGATGATATTTACTCGAAGACAATCCGGGATAATTGACCCAAGCCACCGTATCTTGTTGTTCTAACCATTGAGCTAAGGCCAACGCATTTTCGCTGTGCTTCTGGACTCGAATCGGCAAGGTTTCTAATCCTTGAATGATCTGAAAAGCATTAAAAGGACTCAGGGCTGCACCATAATCTCGTAGCCCTTCGATACGAACTTTGGCGATAAAGGCGGCATTTCCCAACGCTTCATGATATACTAATCCATGATACCCTGCGGAAGGTTCTGTAAACTCCGGAAATTTTCCGCTACTCCAATCAAAAGTTCCTGCATCGATAATGACACCTCCCAAAGACGTCCCATTTCCTGAGATGTATTTCGTTAAAGAGTGAATTACAATATTCGCGCCAAACTCAATAGGATTCAGTAAATAAGGCGAAGGAACGGTATTATCTACCACAAAAGGCACCTTAAGCAACTGAGCCTCAGTAGCAATTGCTTTTACATCCAAAACATCCAATTTTGGATTCCCTAACGATTCAGCAAAAAATAATTTGGTATCTGCCGTAGCCGCTTTGGTAAAATTAGCCGCCTCCGAGGAATCAACGAAGGTAGTAGTGATGCCTAACCTGGGCAAAGTCACACTCAAAAGATTATAGGTTCCGCCGTACAAACTATTGGAAGCCACAATATGATCTCCAGCTTTTAAAAGCACCAGCAATGTAGTGGCAATAGCTGCCGTGCCTGAGGCTGTAACAACCGCGCCAATTCCTCCTTCGAGCACCGCTAAACGTTGCTCCAAAATGTCATTTGTTGGATTATTCAATCGGGTGTAAATAAAACCTGCTTCTGACAAACTGAATAAATTGGAAGCATGCTCCGAATTATTAAAAACATAAGAACTAGTTTGATAAATAGGTACCGCGCGTGTTCCGGCGGTTTTAGAAGTATCATGACCTGAATGCAAAGCTTTAGTAGCAAATTTAGTAGTACTCATTTTTTAATT
>JBOFUD010000203.1:0-1947 GCA_051652385.1 Flavobacterium sp. | reverse complement strand
CCCGAATAGGTGGTGTAATTACTCTTAACAATAATCTAAAAAAAAACGGATCAATGAATGGAATTCCTGAAGAATATCAAATAACAGCGTTGGTGCATCAAGATACCTTTTTGGTGAATGGCGAGTTGAAAAAGTGGATTGGGAAAACGACTCCTGTGTATTCATCTATATCTTCAACAAAAGAGTATGCGCCAACCTTGTTGGGGTCAATTCCTTTTATGACCGAGGCAGCTGCGCTTGAAGCGGTAGATGCTGCCCACGCTGCATACAAACATGGGCAAGGTTTGTGGCCAACAATGAAGGTTTTGGATCGTATTAAGTGTATGGAGAATTTTGTCGCGCAAATGAAAACCACACGAACTGAAGTGGTAAAATTGTTGATGTGGGAAATTGGAAAAAGCTTAGGCGATTCGGAAAAAGAATTCGACAGAACCATAGAATACATTTACGATACCATAGATAGTTTAAAAGAATTGAATAGCCGTAGTGCTCATTTTTCGAAAGTACAAGGCATTCATGCCATGGTTCGCAGAGGGCCATTGGGAGTAGTGCTTTGTCTGGGACCTTACAATTATCCTTTGAATGAAACTTTTTCATTGCTGATCCCAGCGCTGATTATGGGAAACCCCGTGATCTTTAAACCTGCAAAACATGGAGTTTTATTGATCTCACCATTGCTAGAAGCCTTTAGAAGTAGTTTTCCAAAAGGAGCAATCAATATTTTGTATGGTAGAGGCCGAGAAGTGGCTACTCCAGTAATGCAATCCGGAAAAGTAGATTTGTTGGCATTGATTGGAAATAGCAAATCAGCTATTGCCTTGCAAGATCAACATCCGAATAAAAACCGTTTGCGGTTAATTTTAGGTTTAGAAGCAAAAAATCCAGCAATTATTTTGCCAGATGCCGATTTGGATTTGGCGATTCAGGAATGTATTACAGGGTCACTTTCATTCAATGGGCAACGTTGTACAGCCTTGAAGGTGTTGTATGTGCATGAATCTATTGCAGCTGAATTTAACACCCGTTTTGCAGCCAAAGTAGATGAACTTAAGTTTGGAAATCCTTGGGAAAAAGGAGTGATGTTGACGCCTTTGCCAGAAGCAGAAAAGCCTAATTATATTCAAGAATTAATTGACGATGCTATTGCAAATGGGGCGACAGTAATCAATTCAAAAGGTGGGCAAAGAACAGAAAATTCAATTTTTCCAGCAGTGATGTTTCCTGTAAATAAAAATATGCGTGTGTATCACGAAGAACAATTTGGACCCATAGTTCCTATTTTAACTTTTACAGACATTCAAGAGCCTTTAAACGATATGGCCGAATCGAATTACGGCCAGCAAGTGAGTTTGTTTGGTAGAAACGTTACCACCATTGCGCCGCTCATTGATGCTTTGGTAAATTTAGTATGTAGGGTAAATTTGAATAGTTCTTGCCAGAGAGGGCCAGATGTTTTTCCTTTTACAGGTCGAAAAGATTCCGCTGTAGCTACCTTGAGTATTCATGATGCTTTGCGTTCATTCTCCATTCGAACTTTTGTAGCTTCAAAAGATAATGCCTACAACAATGCAATTTTACAAGAATTGTTAGATGGCAAAGCATCTAATTTTATCAATACGGATTACATATTGTAGTGAATGCAGGTATTTAAGATGTAAAAAAGCAGCAATTTTTTGCTGCTTTTTTATTAGAAATTATTGATGATGATAGGGTTCGTTTTTTAAAATCGTAAAACCACGATAGAGTTGTTCTATAAAAAACAAACGTACCATTTGATGTGAAAAAGTCATGCTAGAAAGAGATATTTTGCCTTGTGCTGCTGCGTAAACGGTGTCAGAAAAACCATAAGGACCTCCAATAACAAAAACCAACGTTTTGATACCGGCATTCATTTTTTTTTGCAATTCAAGCGAAAAAGCGACGCTCGAATAATTTTTACCGTTTTCA
>JBOFUD010000202.1:0-8242 GCA_051652385.1 Flavobacterium sp. | reverse complement strand
GTTTCCTAAATCTAAAATAATATCTAGTGAACGCACGCGGCTCACTCCTTTCAATAGTTCATTATGATCGTGAGTGAAATCGATATTTAGGCTATCGGCAATTTTTTTCCAAGCTAAATAATGGTATTTTGCTGTGTCTACAATTACACCATCTAAATCGAATATAAATCCTTTTTTCTTTTTCATTTTAATTGTATTGTTATGTTGGTAGCCTAGTAGCTTATGTGTTATTTTTTACCTTATCATTTCTACTTGTTGTCTACTTTTTCTTTGATGAAGATTACTCCTAAACCAGCAATCAACATCGAGCATCCAGCAATGACAATAATCGCCATTGGGAAACCACCAAAAAGGGCAATAAGCGTACTTCCTAATAATCCAGCTGCAATTTGTGGAAGCGTAATAGTGGCATTAAATAACCCCATGTAAACGCCCATTTTGTCTGCCGGAAGCGAACCCGATAACATGGCATAAGGCATAGCCAAGATCGCAGCCCATGCTAATCCAACACCTACCATTGAAAGAAGCAATATGTTTTTATCCTCTATTAAAAACATCGAGATTAATCCTAACCCTCCGAGTAATAACGAGAAAGAATAGGTTTTTTTACGGCCAATGGCTTTTGCCACGGCTGGCATAAGTAGCGAATAAATTGCGGCTACTGCGCTATAAAAAGCGAACAATACTCCGGTCCAATCGCCCGCTTCATTAAATCCGATAGATTTTGCATCTAGCGCATCGGGTCCCCACACTTGGTTCGCGATGGCTCTTGTAGTGTATACCCACATTAAAAAGAGCGCAAACCAGGAAAAAAACTGTACAAATCCTAACTGCCAAAATATTTTTGGAGCGGTGCTAATAAGTGTAATAATACTGGTTTTTTCTTTTTTTACCTCCGCATCCAAATCGATTTTGTTGTAAAGGGCATGTTCTTTTGGTGCGTATTCTTTGGTTTTAAAAACCGTCCACAATACACTAATTAATAATATTCCTCCTCCGATGTAAAAAGACCAAATTACTGAATCGGCTACTTTTTCTCCCGCAGCAGGAACGTTTGCAATTCCAGATTTTGCTAAAATCCAAGGCAGTAAGGAGCCGAAAACGGCTCCGAAATTAATCAAGGCACTTTGTAAGGAGTAGCCAAGGTTGCGTTGGTCGTCATTGACCATGTCGCCGACTAAGGCTCTAAAGGGTTGCATGGTCACATTAAAGGATGTGTCCATTAAAAGCAACATTAATCCTCCAAAAAATAGGGGAGGTAATAAATAGGCAAAATACTCAGCATTAGGCATAAAGAACATGGCTAGCGCCGATATGATAGCCCCGAAAAATATAAATGGGATGCGTCTACCCAACCGAGTCCAAGTTTTGTCGCTCGAAAGTCCAATAATAGGTTGAACAATCAGACCTGCAAGTGGCGCAGCAAGCCAAAAATAACCAATGCTATGCACGTCGGCGCCAAGAGCTTCTAAAATTCTACTAGTATTTCCGTTTTGTAGGGAGTATCCAATTTGTACACCTAAAAATCCAAAGCTTAGATTCCAAATTTGCCAGAAACTTAATTTTGGTTTTTCCATATGATCTATTTTTAAAAGTTAAATACTATAAATGGGCTATAGTGTTTGTTCTATGTCTAATGCTGATAAAAACGAATTCTTAAAATGATAAGTCCACTAAAGCAATCAGAAGGTGTGTTTAGCAATTGATATTTGTGATGTAGGGCTATGTTTTTAATAGAACAACAAAAAATTAGGGCCTAATTATGTTGAACAATCAAAAACATGGAATACATTAAAATACGCTTTCGCTAAAAAATCTTTGTGCCTCGGCGTTTTGTTTCTTTGTAAAATAAAGATACAGAGAAAATTACAAAATAAGGAATAGTTTGTTTTTGCTTGTATAAGCTTGGTTTTGTTGGAAATTCACCATTTACATCAAAAACGTAAATTGAGCGATATGGAGAGGAGCCAGTAAACTTTACTTAAAGTTCGAAGTAAAAGAAAAAGTTTTGACTTGTGTAAATATATAAAATATTCACATTGTGAGGTGTTGGCTTGAAGAATAAATAGTACTCCAACGTTTTTTGTTGATAAAATGTTTGTAAATGCATTCTTTTTCTAAACAATATCTAACCTATTTCGAGGGGCAACGTTGGGTTGGAATAGTTTATTGTAATACTTATACTATTTCGAAATTTGGATAGGGCTTACCAATTTGAAACGTTGTTTGTATTGGATTTCATTTTAATACAAACGTTTTGTTAAGTTGACTCTCTTTCTATTAAATGTGTTTCGATTATTTCGGTGCCGTAAATTTCTTCTTCCGATTCTTGTTCTTCTGATTCAAGACGTTGTATTAAGATTTCTGCGGCTTTTCTTCCCATTTTCTTGCCACTTTGACTAACAGTGGTAATGGTTGGAGTAGAATATTTTGAAATAATACCATCCGTAAAAGCAATTATAGCAACGTCTTTCGGGATGTTCAACCCCATTTTGTGGGCTGTTTTTAAAATAGTTACGGCAAAAAGCTCATTAACAGCAAAAACGGCATCGATGGCTTTGTCTTCTAGTAGTTTGCTAATGATAATGCCGCAAGTGTCTACGTCTTCAATTTTTATAATTAAATTTTCGTCAAAAGGAATGTTGTGATCTTTAAGAGCGTTGACATAGCCGTCGGTTCTTAGTTTGCCCACGCTTACATAATCGACCGTGGTGACCAAGGCTATTTTTTTGCGGCCTTGTTTGATCAAGTGTTCTACCGCTTCGTAGGCTGCTTTTTGGTCGTCAATAATCACTTTATCGCACAGTACTTGGTCGGTAACTCTGTCAAACATAACCACAGGCATGCCCTGATTAATGACTTCTGTGATGTGATGAAAATCATTTTTGAATTGCGTTTCCTTGGATAACGACATGATGAAACCGTCGGTACTTCCGTGGGCCAATAGCTCCATATTCATGACTTCTTTGTCAAAGGATTCGTCGGATAAACAAATGATTACGCTGTACCCTTTTTCATTGGCTACTTGCTCAATACCATTGATCACTGTGGAGAAAAAATAATGAACTATTTCAGGAATAATAATGCCGATTGTTTTGGTACGTCTGTTTTTTAAGCTCAGCGCAATATTATTGGGTCTGTAATTGTAAAATTTGGCAAAAGCCTGCACTTTAAGACGTGTTTCCTCGCCGATTTCTAGGCTGTTACGCAGCGACTTTGAAACCGTTGAAATGGAAACGTCTAATTCTTTTGCGATCTGTTTTAAAGTGACTTTTTTTCTCATTCTTTATTTTATTGTAATGATATAGTATTCGTTATTTAAGCTTGATTTTTTAAATTTTTGATAATTTTAAGATATAATTAATAAATAAAACGCAAAGTTTTCAACACTATCACGTTTTAGTTCGCTGATCTGGTTTGCATCGGGCATAGCTGATATTTATCATATCGGACACATTAAGGTTATAGTAATTTTGGGCCTCGAAGTAGAGGAAAAGTGGAACATAAACCAAAATTAAAATTAATTTAAACAAAAAGTATGAAAACAATTTATAAAAGGTTGTTATTTTTATTGTTACTCCTGCCTTTCAGCATGCTGGCTCAGCTCGCTGTTACCGGAACTGTTCTTGAAAAAGAAACAGGGTTGCCAATACCAGGAGCAAATGTAAATATACAAGGAACTGCAAATGGTGTTTCTACCGATTTTGATGGTAAATATAAGCTATCCAACGTAAAAAAAGGGGATAAAATTGTATTTTCTTACATCGGATTACGAAACGTTGTTCTCACTTATGACGGCCAAGCAACCCTCAATGTTTCGTTAGACGAAGATGCTAACGAATTAAAAGAAGTGGTGATCAATGTAGGGTACGGTTCTGTTAAAAAGAAAGATGCTACAGGGGCTGTCGCTGTTTTGAGTACCAAAGATTTTAACAAAGGGCCTGTTGCTTCGGCAGATCAAATGATTCAAGGTAAAGTGGCGGGTTTGCAAATTACCAACGGTGGTGGTTCTCCTGGAGAAGGTGCAACCATTAGAATTCGTTCTGGATCTTCTTTGAATGCAAACAACGACCCTTTATATGTTATTGATGGTGTGCCTGTTGCTGCTGGTGGAGTTTCTGGTTCAAGAAATCCGTTGGCAACAATTAATCAAAACAACATTGAGTCGATCACGGTATTGAAAGATGCTTCTGCTACTGCGATCTATGGATCTAGAGCTTCTAATGGGGTAATCATTATTACGACCAAAAAAGGTAAAAAAGGTGACATGAAAGTTAATTACAATGCTACTTTCCAAGTGTCTGAGGTTACTAAAACGGTAGATGCTTTGTCTTCTAATCAATTTAGAGATTTAGTGAATTCTAGAGGGAATGCGCAACAAATTGCATTGTTAGGAAATGCAAACACTGATTGGCAAAAAGAAATCTTCAGAACGGCTTTAGGTACAGATCACAACATTGCGATGAGTGGTGGTACAGATAATATTTCCTATAGAGCTTCTGTTGGTTATGCTAACATGAATGGTATTTTGGTACGAGATAACATGGAGCGTTCTACTATATCGGCTTCTCTTGTTGGGGATTTCTTTGATAAACATTTGAAAATTCAAGTAAATAGTAATACTTCTATCATTAATAGTGATTTTAGTAATAGAGGTGCTATTGGCGCTGCTGTTCGTTTCGATCCTACGCAATCGATAAAGGGTGCCGATGGTAATTATTTCCAATGGTTTTCATCTCCTACTCAAATAAACACGTTGGCAGGTAAAAACCCTGTATCCTTAATTGAACAACAAAATAATTATGGTACTTCTTACAGGAGTATTGGTAACATCCAATTTGATTACAAATTGCATTTCTTTCCTGAATTGAAAGCCGTAGCTAACTTTGGTATTGATGAAATGAGTGGTCGTTCTTGGGGAGATACTAGCGCTGATTTCTTGAACGGATTACCTGGTTCTGGATTTAGAAATTCATATCTAAATACCGCTAAGAGACATAATAAATTGATGGATTTGTATTTTAATTACAATAAATTAGTGCCGTCTATCAACACTCAATTTGATGTAACTGGAGGATATTCTTATCAAGATTTTAGAGATAACAATGATGGTTACTCTATCAATTTTGGAAATAATCAAGAGAATACGCCAAACGTAAGTGTTCCTTCTAGAGTAAACTTACAATCGTTCTTTGCAAGAGCTAATTTCACCATTGCTGATAAATATATCTTGACAGCCTCCCTAAGAAGAGATGGTACTTCTCGATTTACCGAAGAAAACCGTTGGGCTAATTTCCCTGCTTTTGCGGTAGCCTGGAAAATCAACGACGAGAATTTCCTTAAAGATGTAGAGGCCGTATCTACGCTTAAATTAAGAGGTGGTTGGGGTATTACCGGGCAACAAGATATTGGGGTAAGTTATCCATCTATTCCTTTGTACCGTGGTTCTAATCCACAAGCGCAATACCAATTTGGGAATCAGTATTACCAAACGTTTAGGCCACAACCTTACAACAGTAATTTGAAGTGGGAGCAAACAACTACCTTGAATGCTGGTATTGATTTTGGTTTCTTAAACAATAGAATTACCGGTACTTTTGATGTCTATCAAAGAGACACTAAAGATCTTTTATTATACACGCAAAATCCACCATTCTTCGGATTCTCTAATTTTGACAACTACAACGTGGGGTCTATTAGAAACAGAGGAATAGAAATTTCTGGAAATATAATTCCTGTGAAAACTGAAAATTTTGAATGGTCTATCGGGGGGAATATTACGTTCCAAAATTCTGAAATCACAAAATTAGCTAGTGATTCTCCTAATTCTCCTGGATTCAATGTTGGAGGTTATGAAGGACCTACCGGAAACTTTATTCAAAATCACCAAGTAGGCTACGCGCCAAGTTCGTTTTATGTGTATGAGCAAGCGTACGGTGCTGATGGTAAACCTTTGGACGGTGTTTTTGTAGACAGAAATGGAGATGGAATTGTTAATGGTCAAGATAAATACCGTTTCCACAAACCAGCTGCTGATGTATTCTATGGTTTTAATACGAGCGTAGTGTACAAAAACTGGGATTTTGCGGCCACTTTCAGAGGATCTTGGGGTAATTATAACTACAACAACGTAGATTCAAACAATGGAACCTTAGCAGGGGTGTTCCTTAGAAATACAGATTTGTCTAATGCCGTGCATAATGTATTAGAAACCGGTTTTACCTCCAATGACACCAAACGTTACGAGTCAGACTATTACATTCAAGATGCTTCTTTCTTGAGATTAGATAACGTGAGTATTGGCTATACTTTTAATCAAAAACCAGATTCTGATACTTTGGTTAAGTTGTCTTTTGGAGCACAAAATGTTTTCATCCTTACAAAATACACTGGAATTGATCCAGAGATTTCTGGAGGTATTGATAATAATTTGTACCCAAGACCTCTTACTTTCACGTTGGGTTTAAACGTTAATTTCTAATTCAAATTACAGAAAAATGAAAAAATCACTTAAAAAAATGGGATTGTTGTTAGTGCTGATGGTGATGCTATTCCCGTCTTGTACCAACGATTTAAATCAATTTCCGATAGACGGTAGCGATGATACCGATGCAGAGGAATTATTCAAGGATCCCGCTTCTTACAAACAGTTTTTGGCTAAGCTTTATGCTGGGCTAGCTGTTACAGGTCAATCAGGTCCTGCCGGAAATGGCGATATATCTGGAGTTGATGAAGGAACCAGTCAATACATTAGAGGCTTATGGTTAATGCAAGAATTAACCACCGACTTAGCTGTAATTGCTTGGAATGATGATACAATCAAAGACTTTCATGCGCAAACTTGGTCGTCATTAGACACCTTTATTGCGGCAACTTTTTCTCGTTTCGCCTTTCAAATTGTGAACTGTAATGAGTTTTTACGTCAAACCACTGATGAAAAATTGGCTAGTAGAGGGATTGATGCCGCTACTATAGCCGAGATTCAAACCTTTAGAGCAGAAGCGCGGTACCTGAGAGCCTTGACCTATTGGCATTTGGTAGATACTTTTGGAGGAGGCTCAATTGTGACGGAAAACTCCCCTACATCTTTTTACCTACCAGATTATTCTACAAGAGCAGAAATCTATAAATTCATAGATGAAGAGCTTACTTCTTTAACGGGAGAGTTGAAAGATGCTAGAACAAACGAATTGAATCGTGTTGATAAAGCTGCAGCTTGGATGTTGCACGCCAAATTATACATGAATGCTAAGGTATATATCGGCACTGAAAGATATGCAGAGGCTTTGCCATTGATCAATAAAGTAATTGCTTCTGGATACACTATTCACAATAATTATAAAGATTTGTTCTTGGCGGATAATGATAAAAATGGAGCACAGAATGAATTCATTTTTGCTGTTAGTCAAGATGGTTTACGTACAAAAACATTTGGCGGAACAACTTTCTTAGTCCATGCTTCTGTTGGAGGTTCTATGAAGCCTGAGAAGTATGGTATCAATAGTGGTTGGGCAGGTATCAGAACTACTTCGGCTTTTGTAAATAAATTCAACGGATCGACCGGTGATGTGAGAGGAAATTTCTACACTGACGGTCAAAATAAGGAGATCAAAGATCTTGGCGCTTTTACTGATGGGTATGCCGTTCAGAAGTTCAGTAATTTAACCAAGGCAGGAGTGCAAGGCTCAGACAAGTCTGGTGACTTTGTGGATACTGATTTTCCAATTTTCCGTTTGGCAGATGCTTACTTGATGTATGCTGAATGTAATTTGAGAGGTGCTGGCGGAAGCAATTCAACTGCTTTAACCTACGTAAACGCCTTAAGAACGCGTGCAAATGCTCCTACTGTTTCACTTGGGGAACTGAATTTGGACTTCATTCTTGATGAAAGAGCCAAAGAATTGCATTGGGAATGTCACCGTCGAACAGATTTGATTCGTTTCAATAAATTTACAGGTGGATCTTACTTGTGGCCTTGGAAAGGTAATATCGCTACGGGAACAGCTACTCCTTCTAACAGAAATATTTTCCCGATTCCAGCTGGTTCTTTAGCTGCTAATCCTAAACTTCAACAAAATCCTGGATATTAATTAACTACTTAAAATAATACAATGAAAAATTTATCAAAAATATTTTTAGCTTTATTTACACTAACAATAGCGTCTTGTAGTGTAGAGGATGTTCAAGATCGGCCAATTATCGAGGCTACTGATGCTCCAGTTTTAACTGCTCCAGCAACCGG
>JBOFUD010000201.1:0-1657 GCA_051652385.1 Flavobacterium sp. | reverse complement strand
CCTAAAGCTGATCCCAAAGTAAATGCAAAAAAGGAAATAAAAAAAACATGCGGCTGAGGTTGTAATGGACTTCATTGTTACTATTATTTTTACGTAACAAATATCTTTCGAGATTATGGATTCTCTAAAAAATCATGACTGAATTGTCGAAAAACTAGAGTGAATTGTAAAATCATTTAAAACGGTTATCTCCTTAATCGATTTCGGCGAAAAAAAAATGATTTTTATTCAATTGAGACTAGATTTAAATACACCTTACATGATGAAATAATCATATTTTTTAGGGGCTCGCACCGTTTGATTTTTTTAAATTTACGAGAAATTAACACTTAAAGGATGAAACTTCACACCATTGTTTTTTTACTACTTGCTACGGCAACATCAAGCTGTAATGACGCTCTAAAACAAACGCCCATTTTATCTAGTTACAATAAACTGATGGAAGGCAACAAACGATTTTTGAATAATCAATCCGAGCACCTTCATCAAAATAAAGCGTCAGTTTTGGCCACAGAGAACGAGCAACACCCATTTGCCGTTGTAATAACTTGCGCTGACAGCAGGGTGAGTCCCGAAATTATATTCGATCAAGGAATTGGCGATCTATTTGTCATTAGAAATGCAGGAAATTTAATGTCTGATTTTGCAATGGGAAGTGTAGAATACGCCGTTGAACATTTAAAAACCAAATTGGTGGTTGTTTTAGGACATACCGAATGTGGCGCCATTAAAGCTTTTGTAGAAAATGCTGAAAACGCGAATGATCATGCGAAACATGGACACATTTCAGATATAATTGATGAAATTAGACAGGAAGAAGAAGAAAAACTAGTACCAAAACCCTATAAGGACCATTTAAAAGAATGTGTTGTAGCCAATGTTAAGCATTCAATACATCAAATAGTAAAAAACAATTGGATTGACCAAAAAGAAATTAAAGTCATTCCCATGATGTACGACATACATACGGGTCGCGTGACTCAAATAAAATAAATCAAAACTGAAGACTGTAACGTTATTTTGCATCTCAACTGTTTTATATTTTGGAGCCTAACAAGTACCTTGACATTCTATCAAAATTCATTTCACAGAATAGATGAAGTAGCCTTGAGCTAAATTTTTTCCAGCCTGAATTATCGATTCCATATGTTTTCTAAAATTGTTCTGCTTTTTCCAAAACCAATTTGATACTTTTGTTGCGGACTATGAAGTAGCGTAAGTACGCAGAAAGGTTTGTTGTTATATCAACTACCAAAATCCTATTTAGTACAAAATAAAAAAGCACTTTTTCGACACTGCCAAAAAGTCAATGCACTTAATTTATGTCATTAAAAAACAAACTAAAGATACCTGCCGATGGAATTGCAGGATTAAAAGAAAACTTTAAAACAGACGCCATTTCTGGTTTCATAGTGTTTTTATTAGCCTTGCCTTTAAGTTTAGGTATTGCCAAAGCGTCTGAATTCCCTCCTATTATGGGCCTTTTAACCGCCATTATTGGGGGGTTAGTAGTTAGTATGATGATGGGCTCAAAATTGACCATCAAAGGGCCAGCGGCCGGATTAATTGTGATTGTTGCCGGTGCGGTTGCCGAATTCGGTCAAGGAAACCCAATCACTGGGTGGAAACTTGCGCTCGGTGCTATGGCTGTTGCCGG
>JBOFUD010000200.1:0-2977 GCA_051652385.1 Flavobacterium sp. | reverse complement strand
ATCTGTATAAAAGTAGAAATTTGGAATTTAAGATTTATAGTTTGGGATTTCGTTCAGCATAAACGATGTAGTATCTTGGGGTAAAAAAGCGCAACAAAGGTCGGAAACCAATTTTTTTTACAGGATGGGTAAATTTTTCTCTGTCGATAATTTTCCAGCCTGTTTTTTCTAGAAGCCAGTCGAGTTGCCAGTCCTCGAATTCATGATAATGTCGGTCCCATTGGTCGGTTTTGCTGCGGTAAGCGGACGAAAACCATAAACGAAGGGGAATTGAAATTACTAATTTGTCAGATTTTACGTTTTGTAAAACCGTGTAGGGATTTAATAAATGTTCGAAGATTTCGAAAGCCGTAAAAACCGTGTAGTTTTGGTTATGCAAGGCGTTTTGATTGTTGTCTAAATCTTCGCCTGTGGTGTTGTTTACGGTAAATCCGTTTTCGACCATTATTTCGGAAAATGGATTTGGAACGCCTAAATCTAAGATGGTTTCAGAGGGGGAAATGTGTTTTTGTAAAAATTGTAGGGTATGCTTGAATCGTTTATTAGGAAAAGTTTTTTCGTACATGTTTATGGGTGTTTGGAGCTCTTTCATCGAGGGTGCAAATATACAAATATTTGTTTTTTGTTAAGGGTTTAGCCCAGATAAAAACGAAAAGCCCACAGTACTGTAGTTTAATTTTTGCTGATGCTTCAAAGCGACTGGAAGAAGCTCTTGAGGCGCCTTGCAAAAATAAACTACAGTGCGAGGACTTGTAGTGGATAGCTGGATTAGCTCCTGAAAAATAGGGATTGCTACCTAGTGATTAGTGAATAGCACAATTTGAGCTGAGGACTTAGGACTGGTTATTAATCACTACTAATAACGATATACAAAGGCGTTTACATTCATACCCGCTCCTACAGAGGCAAACATGATGACATCTCCTTTTTTAATTTCATGATTTTCTATTTGACCTTTGGTGAGTAAATCGTACAAAGTTGGTACGGTGGCTACACTACTATTTCCAAGTTCATGAATACTCATGGGCATGATATTTTTTGGTGGCGTTTTTTTGTAAAGTTTATAAAAACGATTGATAATAGCCTCATCCATTTTTTCGTTGGCTTGGTGGATGAGTATTTTCTTGACGTCATTGATATCGATTCCGCTTTTGTCTAAGCAACTTTTCATGGCAGCAGGAACTTTACTCAAGGCAAATTCGTAGATTTTACGGCCATACATTTTGATGTAGCGTGTATTGGGGTTTAAATCGGGATTGTACGATTTTCCAAAATACAAATAATTGGCCTCTTCTATGGCAAAAGTGCCGCTTTCGTAGGATAGCATTCCTGTTTCAGAATCGGATCCTTCGATAATTGTTGCTCCAGCGCCATCGGCGTAGATCATTGAGTCGCGATCGTGCGCATCTACTACTCTCGAGAGTGTTTCGGCACCGATCACTAAGCAGCGTTTTGCCATTCCTGAAAGGATAAAAGCATTGGCTTGCAGCACGCCTTCAATCCAGCCGGGACAACCAAACAGTATGTCGTAAGCAACGCATTTAGGATTTTTAATTTGTAATTTATTTTTAACTCTTGTTGCTAAACTTGGTAACGTATCGGCTTGAATGGTTCCGTGATTGACATCGCCAAAATTGTGAGCGTAGATAATGTAATCGATAGTTTCGGGATCAATTTTGGCATTTTCAATTGCTTTTTGCGAAGCGAAATAGGCCAAATCAGAGGAGTTTAGATGATCTTCGGCATAACGGCGTTGGTCAATTCCTGTGATTCCTTTAAATTTATCGATCACCACCTCATTAGGATAGGCAAATGCGGATCCGTCTTCATTTAAAAAAACATGCTTGTCAAAATCGGTATTGTGAACTTTTAGCTTTGGGATGTAGCTTCCGCTTCCTGTTATTTGTATTTTCATTGCGTAAAAATTGGCATTATATGGGCTAAATTAAGCATTAAAAGTGTAACAGAATAATAAAATATACTATGCGCGCATATAATTATTAAAATATTGTATTTTCATTGATTTATTGTTTATTTTCTACTTAATTTATGCTTTTTGGGCCGTTTCAATCGATTGAAATAAAGGTTTTGTGATTTTTTATAAAATAATTAAAATTTAAAAAATACAAAAACCCGATAGTTTTTTATAAAATCTATCGGGTTTGGTAAAGCGTCTTAAGGCTAATTCTTAACTTTCCATATACGCTTCAATAGGTGCGCAGCTGCATACTAAATTTCTATCGCCATACGCGTCATCGGCTCTTCGAACGGTAGGCCAGAATTTGTTTTCGGCAATATATTCTAATGGAAATGCAGCTTGCTCTCGGCTGTATGGGAAATCCCAAGTCTCGGCAGTTAGCATGGCTAGTGTATGAGGAGAATTTTTCAATACATTGTTCTCATCTTCAAGGGTAGCTGCTTCAATTTCTTTTCGGATGGAAATCATAGCGTCACAAAAACGATCTAATTCCTCTAAATTCTCACTTTCGGTAGGCTCTATCATGAGGGTTCCTGCTACTGGGAAAGAAACTGTTGGTGCATGAAAACCATAATCCATCAAACGTTTGGCGATATCGGTTACTTCGATTCCTTTTTGTTTGAAAGGGCGACATTCTAAAATCATTTCGTGTGCGGCACGACCCATTTCACCAGAGTATAACGTGTCGTAGTGACCGTTTAATTTTTCTTTGATGTAATTAGCATTTAAAATGGCATGCTCTGTGGCTGATTTTAATCCTTCAGCTCCCAACATAGCAATATAGCCGTAAGAAATCAAACATACTAATGCAGATCCCCATGGAGCGGCAGAAATTGCGGTAATGGCATTTTCTCCACCTGTCGGAATTATTGGATTTGTTGGTAAAAAAGGTACTAGTTGGGGCGCTACACAAATTGGGCCAACACCTGGTCCACCACCACCGTGAGGAATTGCAAATGTTTTGTGCAAATTCAAGTGGCAAACGTCTGCTCCAATAGT
>JBOFUD010000199.1:0-3823 GCA_051652385.1 Flavobacterium sp. | reverse complement strand
AATATTTTCATATTTGATGCTTTTTTAGAAAATAGAAAAAAGAGAAAAGAAAATAGAATCAAATCCATTTTCTATATTCTATGTTCTTTTCTCTTATTTCAAAAACTCTAAAACGCTAGAAGTTATAAATTCTATTTGTTCCTCGTCTAATTCGGTATGCATGGGCAACGAAAGCACTTCTTGCACCAACTGATTCGTTACCGGGAAATCTTCTTCTTTGTAACGAGAATCCAAATAAGCTTTTTGAGCGTGCAACGGAATAGGGTAATAAATCGCGCAAGGAATGCCTTTGTCTAATAAATGTTGCATCAATCCATTGCGATCTGCATTTATGATACGTAACGTATATTGATGAAAAACGTGACAATCGCACACGTCGCAAATACTTGGTGCAATGATATTAGCATGACCTTGAAAAGCCAAAGTATAGTTACGAGCAGCATCTTGACGTGCTTTATTGTACTTGTCTAACAAGGGTAATTTGGCATTTAAAACCGCCGCTTGAATACTATCCAAGCGCGAATTTACACCTACTACATCGTGATGGTATCTTTCGTACATTCCATGGTTTACAATACCGCGAAGGGTGTGAGCCAAAGCATCATCGTTAGTAAAAATTGCGCCACCATCGCCATAACAGCCTAAGTTTTTGGATGGAAAAAAGGAAGTCGCTCCTACATGGCCAATCGTTCCAGCCTTCTTTTTGGTGCCATCAGAGAATTTGCAATTGGCGCCAATAGCCTGTGCATTATCTTCAATGACATACAAATTATGTTCGTTAGCCAAAGCCATGATCGCTTCCATATTGGCAGCACGACCAAATAAATGCACGGGAACAATAGCTTTTGTTTTTGGAGTAATGGCTTTTTTAATCGCGTCCAAAGAAATATTCATATTGTACAAATCTACATCTACCAAAACCGGAGTCAATTGCAATAATGCAATCACTTCTACGGTAGCTGCAAAGGTAAAATCGGCAGTAATAACCTCATCTCCGGGTTGGAATCCTAGTCCCATCATGGCGATTTGCAAGGCATCGGTACCATTGGCGCAAGGAATAACGTGTTTTACCCCCAAATACGTTTCTAATTCTTTCTGAAAACGATGAACCTATGGGCCGTTGATGTAGGAATTAGTATCTAAAACATTTTGAATGGAGGCATTTACCACCTCTTTTATGGAATCATATTGACTTTTTAGGTCAACCATTTGAATTTTTTTCATTGGAAAATAATTTAAAGTTTGAAAACAAAGTGGGGTTTACCCAAAATACTTTCGCAAAAAAGTGGAACAAAAATAGTCATTTAATGCCTTTGTACAATGAAAAAACCATAAAGAAACTGTATTTTAGCCAAAATTTAACCCTATGTTTTTTCTGTACAATTGCATTGTTTATGCTGCCAGTTTTTTACTAAAAATAGTAGCTTTATTTAGTCCAAAAATGGCACTTTTTGTTCAAGGTAGAACCACCGTTTTGGATACTTTAAAACAAAAAATAACCCCTTCAGACCCATCCATTTGGTTTCATGCAGCCTCTTTGGGCGAATACGAGCAAGGGCTTCCTGTTATTGAAAAAATAAAAGAAAAATACCCTTCTCATAAAATAATCATCACCTTTTTTTCACCCTCTGGCTATGAAGTAAGAAAGAACAATACCGTGGCCGATTGTACCGTTTACCTTCCACTCGATACTCAAAAAAACGCACAGGATTTCATAGCAGCCATACATCCTGATATGGTATTTTTTATCAAATACGAATATTGGCCCAACTACCTCAACGAGCTTAAAAAACGAAATATAAAAACCTATTTGATCTCCGGAATTTTACGCGAAAATCAGGCGTTTTTCAAATGGTACGGTGGCTTTTACAGAAAAGCACTCCTCGCTTTTGATTTCTTTTTTGTTCAAAATGAGAAATCAAAACAATTACTACAAAGCATTGGTCACCAAAATGTAACGGTTTCCGGAGATACTCGTTTCGATCGCGTGAGCACTATTTTGGAAAAAGACAACACACTGGATTTTATAGCCGATTTTAAAAACAACACCACCACCATTGTTTTTGGAAGTTCTTGGCCAAAAGACGAAACAATCATCGCTCAATATATTAATGAGTGCCAAAACGAACACGTTAAATTCATAATTGCACCCCACAACATTAAACCCGAGCAAATTGAAAAACTAAAAACACTAATTACAAAACCAACCGTCTTATTTTCTGAAAAAGAAGCTAAAAAACTATCCGATTTTACTGTTTTTATCATTGACACCGTTGGAATTTTAACCAAAATATATAGCTATGCTGATATTGCTTATGTGGGCGGCGGTTTTGGAAATCCCGGTGTTCATAATATTCTAGAACCCGCAACTTTTGGAATTCCTATTTTAATTGGACCTAATTATTCACACTTTGCCGAAGCCACAACTTTAGTACAAGCAAAAGGATGTATTTCCATCAAAAACAAAGAGCAACTCACCTTAATGTTTAACGAATTGTTAAACGATATTACAATTCGGAAAGAAAAAGGCGAAATTTGCAGTTTTTATGTCAAACAAAACAAAGGAGCAACCAAAACAATTTTAGAATACTTTCCATAATTCAACGTGGCTGCTTTAAAAAAGCACATCAGTATTGTTTTTTCATAATGAACTAATTTCACAAAATAGACCACTGTAAACCTGAATTTTTTCTTGCAAAATTGTATTTGAGGAATTAAGTACCAAAGAACAGCCTTGAGAATGTTGGTTCCGAAAATAAAAAAACAATACTACTTGACAATTGACCGTACCCTTACTGTAGACCCACTTATAAAATATAAAATTAAAAAATCAATTTTAATCCTTTATCCAAACTATGAAATTTTTAAAACTACTCGTATTACTCCTTGTTTCTCAAACCTATGCCCAACAAGGCGGCATGTGGATCCCCTCATTACTTGAAGGCATGAATGAGAAAGAAATGAAAAGCTTGGGTATGAAAATGTCGGCCAAAGATATTTACGATACCAATACCTCAAGTTTAAAAGATGCCGTACCGCATTTTAATGGCGGGTGCACTTCAGAGGTAATTTCACCAAAAGGTCTTTTGCTGACCAATCACCACTGCGGATACGGCCAAATTCAGTCCCATTCATCTGTTGAGCATGATTACTTAGCTGATGGTTTTTGGGCTTTAAAAATGGAAGACGAACTTCCAAATAAAGATTTAGTAGTGACTTTCATTGTCAGAATTGAAGATGTGACATCACAAGTTTTAGACGGAGTTGCTGTACTAACAAACGAAGCAGACAAACAAAAGAAAATCCAAGAAAACATAAGTCGCCTAAGCACTAATCTACCCAAAGAAGCTTGGCAAGAAAATAAGATTCGTACATTTTTTGACGGCAATCAATACTTGTTATTCGTAACAGAAACTTTCAAAGATGTTCGATTAGTAGGCGCACCACCAACTTCTATCGGTAAATTTGGTTCAGATACCGACAACTGGGTTTGGCCACGCCATACAGGCGATTTTTCGCTTTTCAGAATTTATGCCGACAAAAACAATCGTCCCGCAGCGTATTCAAAAGACAATGTGCCTTATACACCAAAACACTTTTTACCGGTTTCACTAGACGGAATTGCCGAAGATGACTTTACCTTAGTTTTTGGTTACCCAGGAAGAACCAACGAATACTTGCCTTCAGTAGCCATTAATCAAATTGCCAACGAACTGAATCCCGCAAAAATTGAAATTAGAGAACAAGCGCTTAAAGTTGCCGATGGCTTCATGAGAAAAGACAATGCCATCAAAATTCAATACGCTTCAAAATATGCAGGAAC
>JBOFUD010000198.1:0-2712 GCA_051652385.1 Flavobacterium sp. | reverse complement strand
TTGGTTCTGCAAAACAGCGGCAAGGGTCCATTCTATAGTAGGAGGCGTTTGGGGTTGCGAAAAAATTTTGGAGGTGCTTGACATCATTATTACTAAAAGTGTTAGAAAAAATAGTTGCTTTTCTAGGTATTTCATTTTTAAAAAACCCAAATTTAATTGGATTTAAAACTTTTGAAATCTAAGCTTTGTACGTCTTTTTGAAAAGCTTCGAATTGTGTCGCGCTCATATTTTTGACCGGTAGTCGAAATTCCCCCAGATCTAATCCTGTCACTTTCATGTATGATTTCCCTACTGAAATTCCTCCATATTTTCCTAGTAATCGAATCATATTGATCGATTTTTGCTGGAATTCTCTTGCTTTCGTTAGATTATTATTTTCGAATGCGGCTATTAAATCAAAATATAAAGGCGCGGCATAATTAAAGGTACTTCCTACAGCTCCTTTGGCTCCTAATACCAAAGCGGAGAGCATGTTTTCGTCTCGTCCCCAAAGCATATCGTACTTGCCGTCTTTATAACTCATGCAGCTTTGAAAGTCCATAAAATCTTCATGAGTGTATTTTACTCCTGCAAAATTGTCGAGTTGTCCATCCAGCGCTTGAATCAAATCAAACATCGGAATGTTGATTCCCGTTAAAACCGGAATATGATAATAATAAAAAGGCATATTAGGCACACTCTCTCCTACCCTAATGCAGGCTTGGGCAAGCATATCTACATTGGCCGGTTTAAAATAAAATGGCGCTGTCAGCGAAACGGCATAAAGCCCTATTTCATAAGCGTGTTTAGCTAAATCAATACAATCGTTTAAGCAAGTGCCGCCCAGAAAAACCATCACTTTAAAATCAGCATCGTGGTTAGAACAATCAGCCCAGGCTTGTGCCACTGCTTTTTTTTCTTCAAGAGTTAAAGAAACTCCTTCGCCAGTAGACCCGTTGATAAAAGCACCGGTTACTTTATTGCGTTTTAAAAAGGCATAATAATCCGGTATAATACTACAATCAAGTTGTCCATTGTTATCAAAAGGGGTGAACGGAGCCGCTATAAGCCCCTGTAAATGTGCTGTTTTCATGTTTTGAAATCTTAAGTTTGGGATATAAAAGACCAAGCCTAACTAGTGATATAGTCGGCTCAGTCTGTTTTAGAAAAAAAGGATACTTAGTTTGTAATCTTAATTCTGTTTGATTTTTGGATTGTAGTTGATGGTATTTTGAGAAATTGGGAATAAAATAGTTTTCCCTGCCATTGATGGTACTAAAGCGGTTTTGTTAAAACGTACCAAATCCCACCATGCTTTTCCTTCAAAAGCCAATTCTTTTAAGCGCTCATTTAGTATGGCATCATCGTTTGCAGTTTGTGAACCATTGGTAAATGCGGCCGTAGCATCTGCTCTTTGCATCACAAGATTCATCTCGGCTGTTGGATCTTGGCCCAACCCATTTTTAATTTCGGCTTTCATTAATAGAATATCCGCCCATCTATAAATGATAATATCACTTGCAAATCTTCGTAATGTTCCATCTACGGTCCCATTGTATTTCATTAAACCTGTTACTACATCGGCGGTGTTGGCAGTATTTCTCAAAGTCAAAAAAGTAGCGTCTTTTCGAGTATCTGTAGCAGAGAAATTAAAACGAGAAGCATCGGGTTGTACTCTAGAAATTCCAGCATTTCCAGCACCTGAGCCTAAAGTCCCAAACAAGGCTGTCGCAGCTGCAGAGGTAGCTCCAGAAAAATCGGCAGGACCTACATACATAAAAGAATTCCAGTTGTCTTGTAAATTAGAAGTTACATCAGTCAAAGAATAACGAATGGAAAATACTACCTCAGCATTACCTTTGTTTGTATAACCAAAGACATCTTTAAAATTTGGTAATAAAGTTAAGGGAGTGATCGCATTCACGGCTGTAAGTGCGACATTCAAATCTGCTGTTCCTCCGCCCAATTGTTTGGCTGTCCACAGAAAAACATCAGCTTTCAAAGCATTGGCAGCTGATTTTGACAACTGTACTTTGTTGTTCGTGTCATCAGGGAAGTTGGTCAACGCCATTTCCAAATCCGATTTGATGAAAGCAAAAGTTTCTTCAATCGTGTTTCTAGGAATAATGTACTCGTTTTGATTGGTGTTTTCTGTTGGAGTTGTTACTATTGGAACCCCACCCCAAGAACGCGCCATGATGAAATAAGCCATCGCTCTCATGGTATAGGCTTGTGCCAAATAACGTTTTTGCTCCTTGGCAGTTGCTGGACTAAACGTAATGGTTGGGACATATTTTAGAATCAAATTGGCTTGTTGCACAACAGTGTACAATCCGCTCCAGTCTACGTCAACATTTTGAGCTGTAAGATTATTATTGTAATAATTGGCGAGATTCAAAGGCGATTGAACACCCCCTTTTATTTCGGCGCTTCGAGCACCTCCCAACAAATAATAGTTTTGTTGGGTTTGCGTTCTAAAGCTGTAATACAATCCGTTTACTGCCGCTTTGGCATCATCTTCGGTTTTCCAGAAGGCATCAGAGGTGATACTACTTTCAGATTGAAGGTCTAAATCATCGGCACAAGACCCCAAAAAGGTAAATCCTGCCACTAAAATTATATATAGAATATGTTTGTTTTTCATGGTATTGATTTTAAAATTACAGACTAATGTTGATTCCAAAAATGATATTTCTTGGCACAGGATACGTACCGCTAGCTCCTGCAGAATT
>JBOFUD010000197.1:0-2623 GCA_051652385.1 Flavobacterium sp. | reverse complement strand
TCGTAAAAACCACTCAATAGTAGTATTCCTTTTGGATTTAAACATGCTGCATAATACTGCATATCATTCAATAAAATATTTCGGTTGATGTTAGCAATAATCAAATCATATTTTTTTCCCGGTAATAAAGTTGCATCACCTTCGTAAACAGTTATATGTTTGCAATTATTACGGGCTGCATTTTCTATAGAATTCAAATAGCACCAATTGTCAATATCGATCGCGTCTATGGGTTGAGCACCTTTCATTTCAGCTAAAATAGCCAAAATAGCGGTTCCGCAACCCATATCCAATGTTTTCAAACCGGCAACATTCATATCTAATAAATGTTGAATCATCATGTGCGTAGTTTCGTGATGTCCGGTACCAAAACTCATTTTTGGTTCGAT
Organism: Flavobacterium sp.; assembly: GCA_051652385.1. Taxonomy (GTDB): domain Bacteria; phylum Bacteroidota; class Bacteroidia; order Flavobacteriales; family Flavobacteriaceae; genus Flavobacterium. Next base: position 2,234 of record JBOFUD010000197.1, on the reverse strand, counting down.
GACAATATCAAATTCCGCGGTTGTTTTTGGATGAAAAGGAGCACGTACATGACAGGTACCATCTACGTCAATCGGTTCAAAGTTTTTTTCCCATTCTTCATTCCAATTGATTTGTTCGATTTCTTCAAAAGTATATTCGATTGTAAATTCGTCTGATTGTAAAATAAAAATACCTTCAAGTATGTTTTCGTCCCACAAATCTTTTTGAACAAAAGCATCAATACCTTTCTCCGTTTCGGTAAAGCTTTCAAAAGCTTTTTCACCCAATTCGGCAATTAAAATTTCAGAACCTAATTCTTTCGGCTCAATGCTGAAATGGTATCCTATATAACTATTTGACATGTTTTATTTTTTTTGCAAAGGTACAATATGTTCACAAATGCGCGTCGATAATTGTGAAAAAGCTAAGAGTAAAATCTAATGACGCAGGTTATTTTTTATGTTCTAATAATTGGCGGAACATCAGGTAAAGGGCAATGCAAAGCGCTTCTAATGGGCTGAAGCGAATAACAATTTCCTTTCCCTAACATTAGAGTAGAGAAATTGGATAATGTTAAGTAAAATGTTCTTTCAGTTCTAGGTATAACATTTTTCTTTTGCCATCATTACATCTGGTTTACAATTATTGAAATGATTAAATGGTTTATTTTAGCTTTAACGCGAACATTTACGCCGAATTTAATTAATTTAGCCCCACTAAAAACGAGAGAATGATTTCAGAAGCACAGTTTCAGCAAGAGTTACAATTGTTTATAGCCAATGGCATTCGAGAAGATGTTGGCCCCGGCGATTACAGCTCTTTGGCATGTATCCCTGAAACCGCCACAGGAAAGGCAAAATTATTGGTTAAAGAAGCGGGGATTATTGCTGGAGTTGCTTTGGCAAAAATGATTTTTAAATTTGTGGATGCTACTTTAGTGATCGAAACTTTTATTGAAGATGGTTCTCCGGTGCAATACGGTGATGTGGTTTTTCATGTATCAGGAAGCTCTCAGTCCATTCTTAAATCTGAACGTTTGGTATTGAATACCATGCAGCGAATGTCAGCCATTGCGACGAAAACCAATAGTTATGTTCGTTTGTTAGAAGGTACAAAAACCCAAATTTTAGATACTCGAAAAACTACGCCAGGGTTTCGTGCCGCCGAGAAATGGGCCGTAACCATTGGGGGAGGAGTAAATCATCGATTTGCACTGTATGACATGATCATGCTTAAAGACAATCATATCGATTTTGCTGGAGGTATCACAAAAGCTATTACTAAAACTCAAAACTATTTGAAAGAGCATAATTTGGATCTGAAGATTATTGTCGAAGCTAGAGATTTAGCCGAAATTGAGGAAATATTGCAATCAGACGGGATTCATCGCATTTTGATTGATAACTTTAATTATGAGGATACCCGCAAAGCTGTTGCATTAATTGGTGCTAAATGCCAGTCCGAGTCTTCAGGGAATATCAACGAAACAACTATAAGCGAATATGCGGCCTGTGGAGTAGATTTTATCTCTTCTGGAGCGTTAACGCACTCCGTGTATAATATGGATTTGAGTTTAAAAGCCATTTGATTTAAATCGTATTTTCATGACTGTAAATCAAAAAGTACCTATAGAAATTCAGCTTAAAAATAAAATTAAGCAACAACCCATCATACATAAATTGATCGTTTTTTTGAAAAACAGAAAATTACTTTGGTTAGAAGAGGTGTCGTTGTATGCTTTTTTACGTTCTTATTTTGTAGGTATTATAAACGGTAAATTAAATGTAAGAGCAGGGGCGATTGCCTTTAGTTTTTTTATGGCTTTGTTCCCATTTGCGCTTTTTATTTTAAATTTGATTCCGTTTATTCCAATCGAGGGTTTCCAAAGTGATTTTTTGCGATTTGTAGAGCAAAGTGTTCCTCCTAATACTTATGATGCTATCGCTGGGATAATTAATGATATCTTGAATAATAGTCACTCAGGGCTTTTGTCTTCAGGTTTTATTCTTTCAATTTTTTTGATGGCCAATGGATTAGGTGCCATTTTGGGAGGGTTTGAAGAATCAAAACTTGTAACGGAAAAAAGAGGTTTTTTTGATCAATACTTTGTTGCTTTGGGAATGTCCCTTTTTCTATCATTTCTGTTGCTTTTTACAGTAGCAATTATTGTGGTTTTTGAAGTTTTTATTCAGAAATCAAAAATTCAAGATGTTTTTAATGATACTGTCCCCTTTATTCAATTAGGTCGATACGT
>JBOFUD010000196.1:0-7745 GCA_051652385.1 Flavobacterium sp. | reverse complement strand
GGACTTCCATCATAAACTCCATTAAGAATAATTTCTTTGGTTTTTAGTGGCGTTGCATCGGTTACAATTCCAATTTGACCATTGGCCATGGCTACACCAAAATAATTTTCTCTTGAATTGGCTACCAAATTCCATTCATCTGAACGGGTTTGAGCAAAAGAAAAGAGCGTCACATAAAAAAAGATCACTGAACAAATTACTATCGATTTCATAATTTTACTGTTATAATAATATCAAAACTAAAGAAAATGAATTGAAAAAAGTGATTAATTAGAAAAGACGTGCGAAATTAGGCCAAAAACGATTTCGTAAAATCGAAAACGATTTCGAAATGTCGCTTGTTACAAAACTTAAAAAGGAATAGTAACTTTAGAAGTATAAAAAAGGCAAAATTAAACTTATGATTCCCCAACCGAACAACAAAACAATCGTTTGTTATGGAGAAATTCTTTTCGATCATTTTCCTACCTACAAAAAAATTGGTGGAGCACCTTTAAATGTTGCGCTTAGACTAGCCTCACTTGGCATTAAAACACAAATCATCAGCTGCATCGGCGCAGATTCTGATGGCAAAGAGGTGAGCAATAACCTTACTGCCAGTGGTCTTGCAACTCAAACCATTCAAATCAGCACTGAGCACCCAACCGGTGAAGTATTGGTGAATTTAAACGATGATAAGTCGGCAACCTACACCATCAAGTATCCTGCGGCCTGGGATAAAATCGAGTTTACCAAAGAAGGAAAAGAAGCAGTACTTGGTGCAGATGTTCTCGTTTTTGGCAGCCTAGCTTGTAGAGATTCTGTTTCGCATCAAAGTTTGCTTCAATACGCGGCCTTGTCGAAATTTAAAGTCTTTGATGTAAATCTGAGACCACCATTTTATTCTGAGGAATTACTGATACAATTACTCCAAGTAGCCGACTTTGTAAAATTTAACGAGGAAGAACTAAACGAAATAAGCACCTTATTAGACTCTCCCTTTCATTCAACAGAACAAAACATTCACTTCATTGCAGCGAAAACCAAAACCAACACTATTTGTGTGACCAAAGGTAGAAATGGAGCCGTATTATTTACCAATAATCAATTATTTTACAATAGCGGATACCAAGTTAAAGTGGCTGATACCGTGGGCGCTGGAGACTCTTTTTTGGCTGGCTTGCTAAGCGTTTTAATCACCGAAAATAATCCTCAAGCTGCACTAAATTTTGCCAGTGCTTTAGGAGCCTTAGTCGCTTCACAGGAAGGAGCCAACCCCGAAATAACCCGAAAAGAAATCGATGAATTTATGCATCCAAAGCAAAACAAATAAGTACTAAATGAAAAAACCATACACATTATTACTGCTCTTATCAATTGTAACACTAATTATTTGTGAACCAATGATTGCACAAGAAAAAAAAGTAACCCACAATAAAAAATGGTGGAAAGAGGCGGTAGTTTATCAAATTTATCCTCGCAGTTTCAAAGATTCTGATGGGGATGGTGTGGGTGATTTAAAAGGAATTATTTCGAAACTAGATTATATCAAAAGTTTGGGGGTTGACATTATTTGGCTAAACCCAATCTACAGTTCACCAAATGCCGATAACGGCTATGATATTTCAGATTACCAAAACATTATGAAAGAGTTTGGCACCATGCAAGACTTTGATACTTTACTACAAGGTTTGCATCAAAGAGGTATAAAACTCATAATGGATTTGGTCGTTAATCATAGTAGTGACGAGCACAAATGGTTTCAAGAAAGCAGGAAATCAAGAAACAATCCCTACCGAGATTACTATCATTGGTGGCCAGCCGAAAAAGGAAAACCAGCTTTTCGTCCCGGAGCATTCGAAGCCGATGGAAGCGGCTGGCGTTACGACAAAACAACCGATTCCTATTACCTGCATTATTTCAACTTTAAACAACCTGATTTGAATTGGGAAAATCCAAAAGTTAGACAAGAAATTTACAGCATGATGCGTTGGTGGTTAGATAAAGGCATTGACGGTTTTAGAATGGATGTCATTCCATTTATTTCAAAAGACACTAACTTTCCAGTAATCACTCAAGAAGAATTAAACAAAAACTACCAAGGTCGTTGGGATGTATATATGGGTAGCGGTCCTCATTTGCACGAATACCTTCAAGAAATGAACCGTGAGGTGTTGAGCAAATACGACTGTATGTCTTTGGCTGAAGGCGCAGGAATGCTAACTTCAACAGCTTTAAATTTTGTAGATGCCGACAGAAAAGAATTGAATATGGGCTATCATTTTGAAGGCACTAATTTGGGTTATATCCCTGGTTATTTCAAAAAAATGGGTTCTTATTCATTAGTTGATTTCAAAAAAATCTATTCAGATTGGGATGCAGTTTATCAAAACAAAGGCTGGGGAACTATCTATTTAGGCAATCACGACCAACCCAGAATGACCTCACGCTGGGGAAATGACGCACCAGAATATCAATCTTTTTCATCAAAGCTTTTGACTACATTTTTACTTTCGATGAGGGGAACGCCCTACTATTACAACGGTGACGAAATAGGAATGGTAAACCCGAAGTTTGATAAAATTGAAGATTACCGCGATATCGAAACGTTGGCAGAATATGAAAGGCTTCAAAAAACTGGTGGTGATGTAAAACAATTCATTGAAGACCAAAAAACAGGTGGAGCTAGAGACAACGGAAGAACTCCTTTTCAATGGAAGGCCGCAACCAATGCTGGATTCACAACGGGCACACCTTGGCTAAATGTAAATAAAAATTACGCTACCCTTAATGCCGAAGCTCAGGAGAAAAATCAGCAATCCGTTTTAAACTATTTTAGGAAAATGGTGCAATTACGCAAAAAAAATCCAGTCCTTGTCTATGGAAAATACACACTCTTGGACAAAAACAACCCGAATGTTTATGCCTATACCAGAGAACTAGACGGCCAAAAAATTCTAGTCTTATTAAATTTTAGCAGCCAAAAATCCATTGCTAAAACCGGAATTAATCTTTCAAAAGCCAAAGTATTAATCCACAACTATCCTACGCTTTCAAAAACAATTGAACTTAGACCCTATGAAGCTATTATATATCAAATTCAAAAGTAACAGCAATGAAATCATATCGTTTTTTTCTTTTTTGTGTTGCCATAATCCAGTTTTTATCAACAAATTCAACAGCACAAAACAAAGAATGGTCATCAAAAGAAATAGACAAAAAATGGTGGAAAGAAGCCATTATTTACCAACTTTACCCTCGTAGTTTTCAAGACAGCAACGGCGATGGTGTAGGCGATTTAAAAGGAATCACACAAAGACTCGACTACCTGCAAAGCCTAGGAATTGATGCCATTTGGCTCAATCCTATTTGCGCTTCTCCCAATGATGACAACGGCTATGACATTAGCGACTATAAAGCTATTATGACAGAAATGGGTACTATGGCCGACTTTGACGAAATGCTAGCCGGCATGAAAAAAAGAAATATCAAACTCATTATGGACTTGGTACTCAATCATAGTAGCGACGAGCATCAATGGTTTATCGAAGCCAAAAAATCAAGAGACAACAAATACCGAAACTTTTATCACTGGTGGCCCGCGGAGAAGGGGACACCTCCAAAACGCTTCAGCATTTTTGACGAAAACTCAGATGCTTGGCGCTACGAACCCAATACTAACAGTTATTACCTACATTACTTCAGCAGAAAACAACCCGATTTGAATTGGGAAAACCCACAACTTCGTCGAGAAATGTATGATATTATGAAATTCTGGCTAGACAAAGGCGTGAGTGGCTTTCGCTTAGATGCTTTTCCATTCATCGCTAAAGATACCAATTGGCCAGTTATGCCTGCTGATTTTACCAATGAACAATTTGTACGATATTACGGTGCAGACCCTAAGCTTCACAATTATCTACGCGAGATGAACGATGTGATTTTGAGTAAATACAAAGATGTCTACACTGTAGGTGAAGGCGGCGTAATTCCATTTCAAAAAGTAATGGATTTTGTAGACGAAGACCAAAAGGAAATCAATACCCTTTATCATGACGAGATAGCCAATATTTGGGGAAGGGAAGCTTATGACGTGGGCGCTTACCAAGTTGGACGCAATAATGTTTTAGGTATGAAAGAAATCGTAAACAAATGGAATAAAAAAATGGAATCCAAAGGATGGAATACCGTATATTTAACCAATCACGACCAAAGCCGAGCCGTGAGCCGCTACGGAAATGACAGTCCCGAATTTCGAGAAAAAAGCGCCAAAATGCTCTATACTTTTTTACTAACCCAAAGAGCAACTCCCTATATTTACAACGGAGATGAAATCGGAATGACCAATATCAGATTCAAAACAGTAGCCGAATATAACGACCTACAAACCCGCAATGTTTACAATCAATTGATCAAGATTAGCGATATCAAAGCGACTGAATATTTACTTAATCAACAAGAATTAAGTCGCGATAATAGCCGCACTCCTATGCAATGGAATAACACAAAAAATGCAGGTTTCACCGCTGGAAATCCATGGCTAACGATCAATAAAAACTACACCACAGTGAATGTTGATGCCAATATCAAGGATAAAAACTCGATATTAAATTATGTCAAAAAACTGATCGAAATTAGAAAATCGAATCCTATTTTGGTGTACGGTGCGTTAAAAATAATTGATCCCACTAATCCTGATGTTTTTGCTTATACAAGAGCATTAAATGGCAAAAAAATCATTGTTTTGTTGAATTTTACATCAAAAACAACCACGATTAACGCGCCTTTATTAGCCCAAAAAACAACACAATGGATTGGGAATTACACTACTCCTTTTCAAAAAGAATTACGCCCTTATGAATCCGTAATTTTAAAAATAAATTAAAAAACACACCCTATGAGTCTCGATAACAGCACAATAATTTCGCCAATATTAGACACAAAATGGTGGAAAGAAGCCGTGATTTATCAAATCTATCCCAGAAGTTTTAAGGACAGTAATGGGGATGGCATTGGAGATTTACAAGGTATAATTTCTAAATTAGATTATCTTAAAAGTCTAGGAATTGATGCCATTTGGCTCAACCCAATTTTCGAATCGCCCAATGACGACAATGGCTATGATGTGAGCGATTATCGCTCAATTTTAGCCGATTTCGGAACTATGGAAGATTTTGATGCGCTACAAAAAGGCCTTAAAGAAAAAGGAATCAAACTCATACTAGACTTGGTCTTCAATCATAGTAGTGACGAACACTTTTGGTTTCAAGAAAGTAGAAAATCGAGAGATAATCCCTATCGCGATTACTACTATTGGTGGCCAGCCGAAAAAGGTACACCACCGTACCGCTGGAGCTGGTTTGATGTTGAAAGCAACGCTTGGAAATACGATGCCGTCTCAGACTCCTTCTATTTGCATTACTTCTCGGTAAAACAACCCGATTTAAATTGGAACAATCCAAAAGTCCGAGAAGAATTATATGAAATTATGCGTTTTTGGCTCGACAAAGGCATCGATGGGTTTAGGATGGATGCCTTTCAATTTATTTCAAAAGACCCATCGTTTCCGGAACTTCCAGAATCTATTTTAGGAGATATTCCGGAAATAATGAAATATTACGGAAGAGGACCACATTTGCACGACTATATCCAAGAAATGCATCGCGAAGTGCTGCAACATTATGATGTAATGACCGTCTCAGAAGGTGCTGGTGGCTCCACTGAAGAAGCCTTACTATTTGTTGATCCCGACCGAAAGGAATTGAGCATGGCCTATCATCTTGAAGGTGTTGAAATAGGAAATCATGTGCTGGATTATGGGATTGTTAACTACAAAAAACTATATACACGTTGGGACGAGGCCTTTAAAAGTAAAGGTTGGCTATCTATCTTCTTAGCCAACCACGACCAACCCAGAATGGTGAGTAAATTTGGTAACGACAGCGCAGAATTTAGTGCCATTTGTTCTAAAATGCTAACTACTTTTGTTTTGACTATGCGAGGTACAGCTTACTATTTTCAGGGTGACGAACTAGGAATGACCAATATTCGATTCAATTCCATATCCGAGTATAATGATATTGACACTATCAATAAATATGAATTTATCAAAAGTCAAAATGGTGATTTGCAAGGTTTTTTGGAAGAGCAAAAACAAGTGGCGCGAGATAATTCCAGAACTCCAATGCAATGGAACACCAAAACTAATGCTGGTTTTTCTGAAGGAACACCTTGGCTTAAAGTGAATCCCAACTACGCAACAATTAATGCTGAAATTCAAGAAAAAAATCCAGATTCAACACTACATTACTTTCGAGCCTTACTGCAATTACGAAAGAAAGAACTCACTTTAGTTTATGGTACATACACGCTATTGGATGAAGAAAATGAAAAAGTATTTGCTTACACTAGGGAACTTGAAAATCAAAAATTACTCGTTTTAATGAATTTTTGTGCTTCTACAACGACCTATTCACTACCCTTTAGACTAAATGATGCAGCAATTTTGCTCTCTAATTATCCAAATAAAGAAATAGACAACAGCTCACTACGACCTTATGAAGCCATCATTTTAAAATTAGATTCTTAGATAAAAAGCCTCTTTTCGTTTAGTAAACTGGAGGATAAATAGCCTTCTAATTCACAAATATACTTTCATCAGTAAAAAAATTATAGGCTTTGAATCCTAAAAAAATCCCACTACCTTAATAGTTTAAAATTTACCATTTACTCAAAAAAAAAGGTTAATATGGATTAAAAAAAAGAAAAAACCAGCTCATATTGCAAATTCTATACAAAATTCAAAAAAGCAACCCATATCCAAATAAGCACATAGTAAAAGCCTGTATTGCACATCATTATTTAAATTAATTTTAAAAAAAAATGACTACATTGTGTTTACTTTAATCAAACTAATGGTGAACATTAGAAAGATTTGAAAAAAAAACACATTTTAGAAGATGAAAGAAATTACTCTTAAAGAAATTGCATCAATCCTCGGAATCTCCATCACAACAGTTTCAAAGGCCTTAAAAAATTACCCTGATGTTAGCGAAAAAACAAAACAAGCAGTTTTGGCTTTAGCAAAGGATTTACAGTATACCCCCAATAGCTTTGCAGTAAATTTAAGAACCAAAGAATCAAAAACAATCGGATTGATTATTCCAGAGGTGATGCATCATTTTTTTTCCAATGTGATCAATGCCATCATAGACGAGGCAGAAAAAAATGGATATTTAGTGATTATCTTACAATCAAATGAGTCTATCGAGCTTGAAAAGAAACAAGTAGCACTACTACTAAACAAGCGCGTGGATGGCATAATAATGTCGCTCTCAAATGAATCAAATTTCGACGAACACATTAAGGATATTATCAACAGAAACATTCCGTTTGTAATGTTTGATAAAATATCAAAACTAGCCAATTGCTCAAAAGTTTTAATTGACGATCAAAAAGCAGCCATGAGCGCTACTCAGCATTTAATTGATAAAGGTTGTAAAAAAATAGCTCATATTCGAGGCCCACTAAATCCTCAAAATGCAATTGATCGCCACATCGGTTACAAAAAGACATTAGACAAAAATGAAATTCCTTATGATTCAACATTAGTATATACTTGTGAGCATGTGACTTTTCAGGAAGGTTTGGATTTTGCGAAACAAATTATAGAGGAACACCCGGACATCGATGGCATTTTTGCAGTGACTGACTTGGTTGCTGTAGGTGTTTTATCTTACTTTAACGATCATCACATAAAAGTACCG
>JBOFUD010000195.1:0-6738 GCA_051652385.1 Flavobacterium sp. | reverse complement strand
ATACTGCCTTCAATATTGGTAAACCAAGTGGGTTTTATCGTCCAAAAAAAGATTGCCATTCTGCCGTCTATCTTGTATCTTTTTTCGTCAGGAATATGACCAATGGCTTCTTTTAGATTGTAATCCCAAATGTATTTGTAGTTTGTCACAAGAGAGCAATCGAATTTTGGATCCTCCGAAGAGTAAGTTACTCCGCCGCTATCGTGCCAATTTTTACTTCCTGACCAAGAATTAGGGCAATCATCGAATAGGGCTAGTTTGAAGGAATTGATGCCTCTATTGTTCATCGCATTGACTAATTTTGGAATATGGTTTGGGTTTCCATTTCCTCTATCGCGAACATTGGGTTGATTTCCCCGGCTCAAAAGAGCGACATAATCCATACCGGAATATTCAATTTCTTCGACTGTGTTTTCCCAAAAATCGGTGTTGTTGGACCAGTGCGTTGGTGGATTGCCGGATTTAACAATAGATTGATTGAAGGAATGTTCGTGTCCTCCATATATTTCGTGATATTGCCAACAAAATGTTGCTCCCAAATCTTGAGAATAGGTTTTAGGGATCAATAATAACAGCACTAATACTGTTGCAATTTGGAATATTCGAGTAGTTTTCATTTCATTTATTTAAAAGTATGTGCCGCACTGTTTCTAACTAAATAGGTTTTCTTATTTGCATTAGTTTGACGGTACAATATCAATTTTTATAGTGCTATTGGGTTCCAAATTTATATTCACATCAACAATATGAAATGAATTTCCATCAAAAGATTGGGCTATAGTACCTTTTGAAACAGTATATTTTGTTCCTAGAGGCATTACAAAACGTACTCGGGCATTTTCTATTGGAAAATTAAATTTATTGCTAATGGTTGCCGTGTTTTTTTGAACCGTTCCCTCATTTGTGTTAGAGTAGGTTACTAAAAGATTGGGTTTGTATAATGCAGGCGAATTTTGATCCGTTGGAGCGAATGAATAAGGCTGATCCTCCAAAAGATTGATTTGCGACATTGCTCATAAATGCGCAATTTTAAAAACGTATTGTTGAATTGGTTAACCAACTTGTATAATAAATAGCTCCTGCCTTTTCTGCAATATTGGCATTGAATACGCAATTTTTGAAAATATTACCGTTTGCGTTAGTACCATTTATTAAGATTGCTCCACCTGTGATGTCTTTATGACCAATGGCAATGTTGTTGTCAAAAATCATATTTTCGGCTACAATACTTCCAAAAACAGTTCCAGCAACAATCGTAGGTACGGCGGTGTTGTTTGAGGGTGTAACATTCACATAAATTGCCCCTCCTCCAAAACTTGAAACATCAGTAGAAATAGCTCCATTTGCCAGTTTTAAATTTTTCAGCGTGAGTGTAAAATCTCCCAAAATTTGAATAAATCTGGTACTTTGAGTTTTGGTTTGGTCAGCACCTTGAAAACCATCATTTGCTGCAGAAGTGCCTTGAACGGTCAGGTTTTTTGTAAGTATAATTCCAGCTTTTTTTGTTGTAGATAATCCAGCAGCTTGGGGTGTGTATGAATTAGCAGGGTCAGAGACAAAGTCAATCATTCCGGAAACCATAATAGTATCACTTGAAACAGCCAATGCTTGTGCTTTTGAAAATGATTTTACCGCGGTTCCTGCGGTTAATCCATTGTTGTTATCATTTCCTGTAACCGATAAATAAATTGTTGCAGCATGTGCCGTGGAAAAGAATCCACTTAAAAAAAATATTAGAAATGTTTTTAAAAAGTAATTTTTTTTCATGGTTTTCATTTTTTATGGATAATAAATTTTATTCTAAATTAAGCGTTTATAATTAATAATGTCTTAATAAAGCATTAATCAAGTGCCTTAATTTCTCGAAAAAGAAAAAAAATGAAAAGTCATTATTTTGCTACATTCTTAAGGCAACAGTTTATGCACTGGGGTATTGTCAATAATGCACTTGTTTTTTTGTACCATTAAAAAGAACAATCCGGAACAGCATATTGATCAATGGCGACGTACTCAGTTTGGGATGTTTTTTGTTTTGCACAAAATGGTACAAGATTTGCTTTTCATTAGGATTGCATTTTTGCCTCTTGATTTTGGGTTTTACGGTATTTGTGGTAGAAACAAGGCTTTGTTCTCAACATCTCCCATTTCAAATTCTAAACAGCCTCCTTTTAAGATTTCTTCATGGCTAAAAAAAGGTTTGTTCATTGGCTTTCCATTCATTTTTAATGATTTAATGTATTTATTTTTTAATTTGTTATTTCGGACGATTACTTTGAAAAGAGTATTGTTGGGTAATTTTATACTTACCTTATCAAAAATAGGACGACTAATAGAGTATTGATTGTCTCCAGGGCAAAACGAGTAAAACCCCATTGCATTAAAAACATACCAAGCCGACATTTGGCCGCAATCTTCGTTTCCTACAAGTCCGTTAGGGTTATTAAAATACAAAGTTTTCATTATTTTGTCTGTGAGCATTTGAGTTTTCCATGGCTGTTCGGCATAATTGTATAAGTGCGAAATGTGATGACTAGGCTCATTACCGTGAGCATATTGTCCAATCATTCCTGAAATGTCTTCTGAAACAATTCCTCCAGTTAGTTCGGAGCTAACAGAAAAAAGTTGGTCCAAATTAGCAGTAAACGAAGTCCCCCCCCCCATTAGTTGTATCAATCCAGTCACATCATGCGGTACAAACCAAGCCCATTGATAAGCGTTCCCCTCAGTGTAATCATTTGCATTGTGCTTAGAAAATCTTGGATCAAAAGGTTCTCTCCATGTTCCGTTTAAATTTTTACCTCTCATGAATCCAGTTTTAGTATCAAAGTATTGGATATATTTTTTGGAACGTTCCGAAAAATGGTCGTAATCTTCTTTTTTGCCCAATTCTTTTGCCATTTGTGCAATACACCAATCATCATAGGCGTACTCTAATGCCTTTGATACAGATTGTTTTTCAAGATTTGAAGGGATAAATCCCAATTGTTCATTAAATAATTTTGCTTTAGGCACTAATCTATTTTCCACATCCTGCGACGGAAACATAATTCCGGTTTTGTCATAAGAAGCACTACCAATCATTGCTTTGTATGCCTTTTCTATATCAAAATTTTTTATCCCTTTTTTATACGCATCCACAATAACTGATGCAGAATGGTACCCTATCATGCAGCCAGTATAATTTCCTTCTAATTCCCACATTGGCAATATGCCTCCCTCGTCATATTTAGCAATAAGTGAAGTGATAAAGTCATTTGCTCTGATGGGATCCAGAATGGTCTTTAATGGGTTAAATGCTCTAAAGGTATCCCAAAGTGAAAATACTGTGTAAGAATTTTTACCTTGCGAATTCTGTACTTTATTGTCCATTCCTCTGTAACGAAAATCGTTATCTGAAAATATATTTGGACTAATTGATGTGTGATACAATGAGGTGTAAAAAATAGTTTTTTCATCTCTCGTGCCTCCGGAAACTTGAACTTTATCCAGATCTTCTTGCCAAAGTCTACCTGCTTTTTTTTTAATTTCATCAAAATTCCATCCCGGAATTTCTGTATCTAAATTTAATAGTGCGCCTAAATTATCCACTGATGAGATTCCTACTTTTGCCAATAGTTCGCTTTTTTTATTGGTTTCAAATTCTAAAACCATTAGTAGTTTTTTTGAATTTGCTATCGCCGTAGGCTCTATTTTTTTTCCGTTTTCATAAAAAGAATAACGGAAGGGCTTGTTGAATTTTGCATGAAAAAATATACTTTGATCTTCTGCCCAACCACCTGATTTCTTAAAACCTTGAATTTCTTGGTTATTAATCACCTGAATTTCATGACTTGGATTTTTATCAGGGAAAATGGTGTGTGAAAGATCGATAATTATCCCACATTGACCTGCAGCGTTATAGGTGTATTTGTGGAAGCCAGCTCGGGCTGTTGATGTTAATTCTACATCAATATTATTGTCTCGTAATTTTACCGCATAATATCCGGGTTCTGCCTTTTCGTCTTTATGACTAAATCTCGATCGATAACCTGAATCTGGGCTCTCTGGTGTTCCAGCCATAAGCTTTGGTTGTCCTGTAAAAGGCATAAAAAGGATATCGCCCATGTCTCCAATTCCAGTTCCGCTTAAGTGTGTGTGCGAAAAACCCAGGATAGAATTGTCGGTGTAATGATAACCGCTGCAAGCATCCCAGCCTTCAGTCCTTGTGTCTGGACTGAGCTGTACCATTCCGTAGGGTACAGTTGCGCCTGGAAAGGTGTGCCCGTGCCCGCTAGTTCCAATGAAAGGATTTACGTATTTGGTATTATCTTTTAATTTTTTGATAATTTCAAAGTTACTTGTGCAGCTGACGATAAACGGTAGGGTACATAAGAAATAGCAGAGAATTAATTTCTTCATTATGGATGAATTAATTTTTCAAACAAAGAACAACTACACCTATTAACAACCGCTTAATAAAGGATTAAAATTGTCGTAAAAAAATATTAACCTGCTATTTTATAAGTTTTTTTGTACTGGCATTTGCTAACCAAAAAGGAATAGTTACCATTTCTAAAGGAGAATCCTTTATAAGCTTCGCTTCGAACTAATCTAGCAATTAAAGTTAAAAACTTGTGGGCAAAATGCAAATGTAAATCCTTTGCATTTGAAAGGTAAAATTGGAGTAAGTTCTTGTTTTTGAATAGGGATTTTGTTTAGTCAAGTTCACAATTCAAATTTTTGATTAAATTTAACCCTCAGCGTAAGAATTGCTTTTTGACGAAACCAGAGCTGTAATATTATTTCCTCTGTAAAATCTATAAATTTTTTTAATTTTCCTTTCCATTCGAAAGGCTTTTTTTTTGTGTCTTCTTTTTTTACCTTTATCCGATGAATGAGAATTTAGATCCAACCAATAACAACTTCAACCCCGAAGAACTTGATATAGAACGAAAATTGAGGCCACTAAGTTTTGATGACTTTGCTGGACAAGATCAGGTTTTGGAGAATCTTAAAGTTTTTGTAGCTGCTGCTAATCAAAGAAATGAAGCCTTAGATCATACACTTTTTCATGGTCCTCCAGGTTTAGGTAAAACCACATTGGCTAATATTTTGGCTAATGAATTGCAAGTAGGTATTAAAATAACTTCTGGGCCGGTACTTGATAAACCGGGAGATTTAGCAGGTTTACTTACTAATTTAGAAGAAAGAGATGTTCTTTTTATTGATGAAATTCATCGATTAAGTCCGATTGTAGAGGAATATTTGTATTCTGCCATGGAGGATTTTAAAATCGACATCATGATTGAATCTGGCCCAAATGCGAGAACGGTTCAACTTAATTTGAATCCTTTTACGCTTATCGGTGCTACTACTCGTTCGGGCTTACTTACCGCTCCTATGCGTGCTCGTTTTGGAATTTCTTCCCGACTACAATACTACTCTACCGAATTGCTCACGACGATTGTCGAGCGAAGTTCTGCTATTTTTAAAATGCCCATTACTATGGAGGCAGCTATTGAAATTGCAGGTCGTAGTAGGGGTACTCCTCGTATCGCCAATGCTTTATTAAGAAGGGTTCGTGATTTTGCGCAAATAAAAGGCAATGGTTCTATTGATATTGAGATTGCTCGTTTTGCGCTAAAAGCCCTAAACGTAGATGCTCATGGTTTAGATGAAATGGACAATAAAATATTAACCACCATTATCGATAAGTTCAAAGGCGGTCCGGTGGGTTTGTCTACGCTTGCCACCGCTGTTTCCGAAAGTAGTGAAACGATCGAAGAAGTGTATGAGCCCTTTTTAATTCAAGAAGGTTTTATCATGAGAACCCCACGTGGTAGGGAAGTTACCGAGAAAGCTTACCAACATTTAGGTAAAGTTAGAATGAATGTTCAAGGTGGATTGTTTTGATCAATAACAAAAAGAAATATGCTGAATTTATAAAAGCCGAATCCAAAAGACTCGGCTTTTTGTCCTGCGGAATTTCCAAAGCTGGATTTCTAGAAAGTGAAGCTCCCAGATTGGAAAATTGGTTAAAAGATCATAGGAATGGTCAAATGGGTTACATGGAGAACCATTTCGATAAAAGGCTTGATCCAACTTTATTAGTTGATGGCGCCAAGAGTGTTATTTCGTTGTTGTTGAACTATTATCCTTCTGAAAAGCAAAATCCTGACTCTTACAAAATCTCTAAGTATGCCTTTGGGCAAGACTATCATTATGTCATTAAAGATAAATTGAAAGAACTACTTTTTCAAATCCAAAACCATATTGGGGAGGTTTCTGGTAGAGCATTCGTTGATTCAGCTCCTGTTTTAGATAAGGCATGGGCTGCCAAAAGTGGATTAGGTTGGATTGGTAAGAACAGTAATTTAATTACACAAAGAGTGGGTTCGTTTTACTTTATTGCCGAGTTGATTATTGATCTTGATCTAGAATATGACCATGCTACAACCGATCATTGTGGAAGTTGTACTGCCTGTCTTGATGCTTGTCCTACTCAAGCAATTGTTGCGCCCTATGTAGTTGATGGAAGTAAATGTATCTCTTATTTTACAATCGAATTGAAGGATAATATTCCCAGTGAATTCAGAGGAAAATTTGAAGATTGGATTTTTGGATGCGACGTTTGTCAGGATGTGTGTCCGTGGAATCGCTTTTCAAAACCACATCAAGAGCCTTTATTCAGTCCAAATCCTGAAATGTTAGGTTGGTCCAAAAAAGATTGGGAGGAAATAACGAATGAAACGTTTGCGG
>JBOFUD010000194.1:0-6624 GCA_051652385.1 Flavobacterium sp. | reverse complement strand
TTTTTCTTAATAGCAACTTCATGATAGGCTTCAATAACATCACGTTCTTCAATATCATTAAATCCTTTAACCTGAATACCACAATCATATCCTTTGGCTACCTCTCTAACATCATCTTTAAATCGCTTAAGAGCTAATAATTCGCCTTCAAATATCACCACACCTTCTCTAACAATTCGGATTTTGGCATTTTTGGTAATTTTACCATCCATCACCATACTTCCTGCAATAGAACCGACTTTAGAAATTTTGAAAATCTCTCTAATCTCAGCTGTACCTAGCACCTCTTCTTTCATTTCTGGAGCAAGCATTCCTTCCATTGCATCTTTCAAATCATCAATGGCAGCATAAATGATAGAATAATAACGGATATCAATTTCTTCTTTATCGGCTAATTGTCTCGCATTTCCAGCAGGTCGGACATTAAATCCAATAATAATTGCATCAGAAGCAGAAGCCAACATTACATCAGTTTCAGTAATCGCACCAACACCTTTATGAATAATATTGATTTGGATTTCGTCTGTAGACAATTTAGAGAACGAATCAGATAAGGCTTCTACAGAACCATCCACGTCACCTTTAAGAATTATATTCAACTCTTTAAATTGACCCAACGCGATTCTACGACCGATTTCATCAAGGGTAATATGACGTTGCGTTCTAACAGACTGCTCACGCATTAATTGAGAACGTTTGGCAGCAATTTGTTTAGCTTCTTTTTCGTCTTCAAATACATTGAACTTATCCCCAGCAGTTGCTGCTCCATCTAAACCTAAAACAGACACAGGTGTTGAAGGTCCTGCCTCCAGCACCACATGACCACGTTCGTCATGCATGGCTTTAATTTTTCCATGGTGCTTACCCGCCAACATATAATCTCCAACTTTTAAAGTACCATGTTGTACCAAAATCGTAGAAACATATCCTTTTCCTTTGTCCAAGAACGCCTCAACTACAGTTCCCTGAGCGGCTTTATTTGGATTCGACTTCAAATCTAAAATTTCAGCTTCTAGCAATACTTTTTCAAGTAACTCTTTCACACCAGTTCCCACTTTCGCAGAAATATCATGCGATTGTATTTTTCCACCCCAATCTTCAACCAAAAGATTCATTCCTGCTAATCTTTCTTTAACTTTATCAGGATTAGCATTTGGTTTATCTATTTTATTGATAGCGAAAATAATTGGAACATTAGCAGCCTGTGCGTGTGAAATTGCTTCTTTGGTTTGAGGCATGATATCATCATCGGCAGCGATAACAATAATAGCGATATCGGTAACCTGCGCACCACGAGCACGCATTGCAGTAAAGGCCTCGTGCCCAGGAGTATCTAAAAACGCGATTTTTTGTCCGCCATCTAAGGTAACACCGTAAGCACCGATGTGTTGCGTAATACCTCCAGATTCCCCAGCAATTACATTTTCCTTACGAATGTAGTCTAGTAAAGATGTTTTACCGTGATCCACGTGTCCCATTACTGTAACAATCGGAGCACGATTAACTAAATCCTCCTCTTTATCAGCAACAATCTGAATAGCTTCTTCAATATCCACCGTTATAAATTCAACTTCATAACCAAACTCGTCACAAACAATAGTTAAGGTTTCAGCATCTAAACGTTGATTCATGGTTACCATGATTCCCAAGGACATACACGTACCAATTACTTTGGTGATTGGCACATCCATCATAATAGCAATTTCGCCTACAGTAACAAATTCTGTCACCTTGATTGTCTTACTACCTTCATCAATAGCACGCTGCTCATCATCAGTTTTCTGACGGTGCGTTTCTCTTTTTTCTCTTCTATACTTCGCAGCTTTTGATTTTCCCCCTTTGCCTTGAAGTTTCTCAAGCGTTTCACGAATTTGATTTTTTACTTCTTCCTCCGTAGGCTCCACTTTCGCAACTATGGCAGGACGATTTCCCTTAACAAATCCTGGTCTTTGATTTCTATTCGCATTAAAACCACCGCCAGTATTTGGGGTAATTTTATTTGGATTAGGAACCCCTGGAGTTGCTGGGGGCCTTGGTGCTCCAGGTTTTGGAGCGATACGTTTACGCTTATTTTTATTGGCATTATTAGCTCCTACAGCACCAGGCGTACCCGGTTTGTTTGGCGTAATTTTAGGCTCTTCTTTTTTCTTTTTAGGTTTGTTAAATTGAGACAAATCAATAACTTGCCCTGTAAGAGTAGTACCCGATAATTTTTGATATTGTGTTGCAATAGTATCCTCAATAGCTTCCTCAGAGGCTTGTCCTACAGCTTCAGCTTTTGGTACTTCTGCGGTAGGCTTACTATCTGCTATCACTTCGCTCGCAGCCTCTTTTACAACTTCTTTGATTAATTCTTTAACGACCTCTTTTTCTTGCTTAGCCACAATAGGCTGAGAAACAACAGGCTCTATTTTTGTTTTCTCTGGAGAAATAGATTTAGTTTCTACAATTGTTTCTTTTGCTGATTCCACTGCTTTGACGATAGGAGCTATCTTCTTTTCAGCAGGTACCACAGGTGCAGGCACTGAAGCCGACTTCTTAAGGTTCAAATCAATTTTACCAACTTGAACTGGGCCAGTAACTACAGCTCTGGCTTTAATTATTTCTTGTTGCTTTAATCGCTCTTCATCAGCTTTGCGTTTGGTCTCGATTTCTTTTTCCCTCTCGATACGCAAGGCCTCTTTTTCTTTTCTCTTCTCTTCCCCCACTTCTTTGGACGCCTCTTTATTCCCTTTGTCACCAGCAAATTGACCGCACAAGACACCGTATACGTCTTCAGAAATTTTTGTGTTAGGATTAGATTCAATCGCAATCCCCTTATCCTTAAGATAATCCACAGCTCTTTCTAAAGAAATATTCAATTCCCTTAAAACTTTGTTTATTCTAATTATTCTCTCTTCAGACATAAAACCTTTTTATTATTTCCTTTTTTTGTTGTGTTGTTAGAAGAACATAGTATTAACTATCGAATTCTTCCTTCAAAATTCTCATTACATCTAGAATAGTTTCCTCCTCTAGGTCTGTTCTTCTAACCAAATCTGCCACCTCTTGACCTAAGATACTTTTTGCAGTATCTAAACCAATTTTCGCAAATTCTTCTATAACCCATCCTTCTATTTCATCTGAAAACTCTGTTAATTCAACATCATCTTCATCTGCGGTAGCTCCAGCAACGTCTCCTTCGCGAATTACATCTAATTCATAACCCGTAAGCAAACCTGCTAATTTAATATTATGTCCACCACGACCAATAGCTTTCGAAACTTCTTCAAGTTTCAAGAAAACTTCAGCACGCTTTGTTTCTTCATTTATTTTGATTGAGGATACTTTGGCAGGACTCAAAGCTCTTGTAATGAATAACTGAATATTACTAGTAAAGTTAATTACGTCTATATTCTCATTCCCTAGCTCTCTCACTATACCGTGAATACGAGATCCTTTCATCCCTACACAAGCTCCTACAGGATCAATTCTGTCGTCATAAGAATCTACTGCAACTTTGGCTTTTTCACCAGGGATACGCACTACATTTTTCACCATGATCAAACCATCAAAAACTTCTGGAATTTCTTGTTCAAATAATTTTTCTAAAAACTTCTCAGAAGTTCTAGACATAATAATCTGAGGCTTATTTCCTTTGAGCTCAACACTTTCTATGATTCCACGAACATTATCTCCTTTTCTGAAGAAGTCAGAAGGAATTTGCTTTTCTTTTGGAAGCACAATTTCATTCCCCTCATCATCAACCAAAATAACAACTCTTGGACGCACATGATGTACTTCGGCAGTATAAATATCGCCAATAATATCTTTGAATTGTTTGTATAAATTGGTGTTATCGTGTTCGTGTATCTTTGAAATTAAGTTCTGACGAAGAGCCAAAATAGCTCTCCTCCCTAAATCGATCAATTTTACCTCCTCTGAAACCTCTTCTCCAATTTCGAAATCCGCTTCAATTTTACGAGCTTCTGTTAAAGTAATTTCTTCATTTTCAAAATCTAAATCCTCATCCGCAACAATGACTCTTCTTCTCCAAATTTCCATATCTCCTTTGTCAGGATTAATGATAATATCGAAGTTTTCATCTGAACCATATTTTTTTTTCAATGCATTTCTAAATACATCTTCTAAAATTGCCATAAGCGTTACACGATCAATAAGTTTATCATCTTTAAACTCTGAAAATGAATCGATTAATGCTAAATTTTCCATGCGAATTCTTTAATTAAAATGTTACTGTAACAATTGCTTCTTTAATATCTCCGTAAGGTAACTTTAGTTCTTTTTGAACTGTTTCCTTTCCTTTTCCTATTTTTTTAGGTTCTCTCGCTTCCCAAGACAAAATTATAAAAACATCCGTAGCTTCAACTAATTCTGCTTCAATAATTTCTACTCCTGTTTTCACAATTAATGTTCTTCCAACATTTTTTTTATACTGTCGTACTAATTTCAAGGGAGAACCAACTCCAACAGAGGCTACCTCAAGCGAGAAATCTTGCTCCTCACGATCCAAATTGTTTTCAATAGTCCTACTGATCTCGATACAATC
The DNA here is from genome assembly GCA_051652385.1 of Flavobacterium sp. Taxonomy (GTDB): domain Bacteria; phylum Bacteroidota; class Bacteroidia; order Flavobacteriales; family Flavobacteriaceae; genus Flavobacterium. The sequence continues at coordinate 2,075 of JBOFUD010000194.1, read as the reverse complement.
TTGTAGCGCAACACCGTTATCTCCATCCAATGAGACTATGATTTTAAACGCATCTGTTATCGTTAAATCTGTTAAAAAAACAGAAGGCCTGTCCAATAACGCTTCTCCAACCAATGCATTTACTTTTTCTTTAAATGTCATATTTTTATAACTATTTTATAAAAAGAGGGGACAATTGTCCCCTCATTACTTAACTTTTAATAAATAACAGTGCAAATATAGTGTTTTTTTACAAATCATTTTATTGGAATGCAGTAAAAAAAAATCTTATCTTTACTTCTATATATAATTAAGTATTTTTTCTTACAATCAAAACCGCAAACCTACCATGAAACGCATTTTAGTCCCAACCGATTTCTCTGTTTATGCAGAGAGCGCCTTAAAAGTTGCAGCAAAATTAGCCAGAACTCACCATGCAGAAATTATTTTACTTCATATGCTCGAACTTCCCAACCAAATGAGCGACGCGCTTACAAATGGAAAAAGCATTCCGGAAGTACTATTTTTTATTCAGAAAGCAAAAGAAACTTTTGCTGAACTTTTTGACAAACCATATCTTGAAGGCATCGAAATAACTGAATTTGTTCAATTTGAAAAGGCATTTGATGGGATTATCAATTTTACTAAAAAGAACAACATAGACCTTGTTGTCATGGGATCTCGTGGCGCATCAGGAATTGAAGAAATTTTTATTGGCTCTAATACCGAGAAGGTAGTCCGCCTTTCCGACATTCCCGTACTAGTCATAAAAAAAGAAGAGAAAAACTTTAACCCCAGTGAAATTGTATTTGCTTCAGATTTTTCAGAAAATGCAAAAGCTCCTTTTCAAAAACTGATGCAAATAGCCAACCAATGGGAATCAAAAATAAATTTAGTTACCATTAGTACACCCAGTAGCTTCAAAACTACAGGAAAAGCCATGACAAGCATGCAGGCCTTTGCGAAAGCTTTTGAGCTAACCAACTATACGACCAACATCTACAACGAATCAAATGTAGAAAAAGGGGTCTTGAAGTTTGCAAATTCAATCAACGCAGATTTAATCAGCATAAGTACGCACGGAAGAACAGGCCTTAATCATTTTTTTAACGGTAGCATAACAGAGGATTTAGTAAACCACACAGAACTCCCCGTACTCACCATTAAATCATGACAAAACCAATTTAGCTAAAATAAAAAAAGTCCCAACTATCATAAGTTGGGACTTTTTTATTTTTAGCGATAAGAACAGTACTTTAAGGACTATCCTAAAGCAGCTCTTTTGAAACCAGTCACAATAAGATCTTTGTCTAAAGTTTTAGCATAAGCAGCAACGCTTAATTTATTATCCTTAATGTAATCTTGATTCACTAAAGTATTATCCTTGAAAAAACGAGCTAATTTACCTTTAGCGATATTATCTAACATAGCCTCAGGTTTACCTTCTTGACGCAAAACATCTTTAGCAATTTCGATTTCTTTGGCGATAGTTTCAGCATCAACACCTTCTTCATTAAGAGCAATAGGCGCCATTGCAGCAGCTTGCATAGAAATGTTTTTAGCAACTTCCTCAGCTCCTTCAATGTTTGCAGATAAAGCAGTTAAAGTAGCGATTTTGTTACCAGCGTGGATGTAAGAACCGATAAATGTACCTTCTAGTCTTTCGAATGCACCAATTTCAATTTTTTCTCCAATAACTCCTGTTTGCTCAATTAATTTTTCGGCAACAGTGATACCGTTAAAATCAGCAGCTAATAATTCTTCTTTAGTGTTGAAGTTCAATCCTAAAGCAGCAAGTTCTTGAGCTAATTTCACGAAAGTTTCGTTTTTACCAACAAAGTCAGTTTCACAGTTTAATGAAACTACAACTCCTGCAGTTTTATCAGCGTTAACTACAGCAATAACAGCTCCCTCAGTAGATTCTCTATCTGAACGGTTAGCCGCTACTTTTTGTCCTTTTTTACGTAAGTTTTCAATTGCTAAATCGAAATCTCCTTCTGCTTCAACCAAGGCTTTTTTGCAGTCCATCATACCTGCACCAGTGATTGTTCTTAATTTGTTTACGTCTGCAGCAGTAATTGTTGCCATAATATACT
>JBOFUD010000193.1:0-10167 GCA_051652385.1 Flavobacterium sp. | reverse complement strand
CGAATGAAAGTAGCGAAGTCTACCAAAGCTTACAAATTGATTCCAACGAGTTTGTTGTTGAATGTGGAAAATTTAGCTAAATTTTCCTTTGGCGACAAAATTAAAAGCCGACTAAAATTGTACGAGAAGTTTCTTTCGGTTCGTGATCGTTCGTATTTAGATTGGGCTATAGAACAGGTAATTCTATGGGAAAGGACAGAAGCAGATCCCAAAGTAATTCATATTCACGGCGATCAAGACGATGTTTTTCCTATAAAATATATTACGAATGCTATGGTGGTTCCCGGTGGCACTCATGCTATGATTTTGTTTCGATTTCGTTGGTTGAATGAGCATTTGCCCGAACTTATTCTAAATGGAATAAAAAAAAGCGACTCACCTTAATAAGATAATCGCCTTTGTTGATTGGAATAAAAAAAGAATTAGATTTTTTTCATCTGATCTTTCATCATTTTTATTTGGTCTTTCAGCATGTTTTGCTTGTCCAATTTTTTAGCTTCATTCAATAAATTGGTTGCTTCTAGTTTTCTTCTTCTTGAAAGTGCAATTCCAGCTAAGTTGAGTTTGGCTACTGCCAAATCCATATCCATTGATAAACCTAGTTCAATTGCTTTTTTGAAAAATTTCTCTGCTTGATTGATGTTGGTTTGCGAAATCATAATACCGTGAAGGTAATTATAGTATCCTTGTTGTTTTTGTATTAAAGCCGTTTCTGGAGTTTTGATGTAGGCTAGCCATTTTTGCGCACCAATAAAGTCTTGTTTTCGCAGTTTTAGAAAGGCTAACAAAATGAATTCGTTCTTAAAATAAAGAAAAATAGGCAAAGCGCTTAAGAATAACAAGAAAATTCCATTTCCAATATTGGATTCTGTAAATTGCCAAATGCCTGCAATTACGAGTAATGCAGCTAAGATAAGTTTGATATTTCTGTGAAACATATTAGGTGTTTTATTTAGTTTGCAAAGATAGTAAAAGGAATTAAAAATATTTTTATAAAACTACTTGCTAGAAAAAAAAGTCTTTGTATATTTGCACTCGGTTTTAGAATAAGGGTTAAGCCAAAAAAAGTTAGATATATAAATTACCATTAAAGATACAAAGCAATGAGCAAAAGAACATTTCAACCATCGAAAAGAAAAAGAAGAAATAAGCACGGATTTATGGACAGAATGGCGTCTGCGAATGGAAGAAAGGTTCTAGCGCGTAGAAGAGCTAAAGGAAGACATAAATTGACTGTTTCTAGCGAACCTAGACACAAAAAATAATGTTTTTTTAAACATCATATAAGGCGTTACTTTTATTTAGTATCGCCTTTTTTTATACCCAAACGCCACCTGCGTTGCTTAATTTTCTAGGAATAAGTACAATAACTACACAATTTATACAATATGCCAAAAGATACATCCATAAAATCCGTTTTAATTATAGGTTCAGGTCCCATAGTAATTGGACAAGCTTGTGAATTTGATTATGCAGGTTCTCAGTCTGCACGTTCCATTCGTGAAGAAGGAATTGAAGTTATCCTAATCAACTCCAATCCCGCAACAATAATGACGGATCCTTCGATGGCGGATCATATTTATTTGAAACCATTGACTACCAAATCGATTATCGAAATCCTAAAAGCACATCCGCAAATTGACGCTGTTTTGCCAACCATGGGAGGACAAACGGCCTTGAATCTTTGTTTGGAGGCTGATGAAAAAGGAATTTGGAAGGATTTTAATGTAAAAATGATTGGTGTAGATGTTAATGCCATCAATATTACCGAAGACAGAGAACAGTTCAAACAACTTTTGAAGAAAATTAATGTTCCTTCGGCTCCTGCAGAAATTTGTACTTCTTATTTAAGAGGGAAAGAAATTGCGCAAGAGTTTGGTTTTCCATTGGTCATTCGTCCCTCTTTTACACTTGGTGGAACGGGAGCGGCAATTGTTTATAAAAAAGAAGATTTTGATGAACTTCTAACGCGTGGTTTAGAAGCTTCTCCAATCCATGAAGTGTTGATCGATAAAGCTTTAATGGGGTGGAAGGAATACGAGTTAGAATTGTTGCGTGACAAAAATGACAACGTAGTGATTATTTGTTCTATCGAAAATATGGATCCAATGGGAATTCATACTGGAGATTCGATTACAGTAGCGCCAGCCATGACTTTATCGGATACTACTTTTCAAAAAATGCGTGATTATGCTATTTTGATGATGCGAAGTATTGGTAATTTTGCGGGAGGTTGTAACGTGCAGTTTGCCGTTTCTCCTGATGAGAAAGAAGATATCGTGGCCATCGAGATTAATCCTCGTGTCTCGCGTTCCTCTGCTTTGGCCTCAAAAGCTACAGGATATCCCATTGCTAAAATTGCTTCAAAATTAGCTTTGGGTTACAATTTAGATGAGTTGCAAAACCAAATTACAAAATCAACGTCAGCTTTATTCGAGCCAACATTGGATTATGTAATTGTAAAAATACCGCGTTGGAATTTCGATAAATTTGAAGGAGCTGATAGAACATTAGGACTTCAAATGAAATCGGTAGGGGAAGTTATGGGAATTGGACGTTCCTTTCAAGAGGCCTTACACAAAGCCACGCAATCCTTAGAAATTAAACGTAATGGTTTGGGAGCTGATGGAAAAGGATACAAAAATTATGAGCAAATTATCGAGAAACTAACCTTTGCAAGTTGGGATCGTGTATTCGTGATTTATGATGCCATTGCCATGGGAATTCCTTTGAGTCGCATTCACGAAATTACCAAAATTGACATGTGGTTCTTGAAACAATATGAAGAGCTTTATGTCCTTGAGAAAGAAATTTCGAATTATAAAATAGAAACATTACCAAGAGAATTGTTGCTTGAGGCCAAACAAAAAGGATTTGCCGACAGACAAATTGCCCACATGATGAGCTGTTTAGAAAGTCAAGTTCACGGGTTAAGAGAGACGATGAATATTAATCGTGTCTTTAAATTGGTAGATACCTGTGCGGCTGAGTTCGAAGCTAAAACGCCTTATTACTATTCTACTTTTGAAGCAGAAATTGAAAAAGCGAATGGCGAAAAATATGTAGATAACGAGAGTATCGTTACCGATAAAAAGAAAGTGGTTGTTTTAGGTTCTGGGCCAAACCGAATTGGACAAGGAATTGAGTTTGATTATTCTTGTGTGCACGGAGTTTTGGCTGCCAAAGAATGTGGTTACGAAACCATCATGATCAACTGTAATCCAGAAACGGTATCGACCGATTTTGATACGGCGGATAAATTGTATTTCGAACCTGTTTTCTGGGAACATATTTATGACATCATTAAGCACGAAAAACCAGAAGGGGTAATCGTGCAGTTGGGTGGGCAAACCGCTCTAAAATTGGCTGAAAAATTATCCAAACATGGTATCAAAATCATCGGAACTAGTTTTGAAGCTTTAGATTTGGCTGAGGATAGAGGTCGTTTTTCTGATTTGTTAACCGAACTTGAAATTCCTTTCCCTCAATTTGGTATTGCTGAAACTGCCGACGAAGCTTCTGCATTAGCGGATACTTTAGATTTCCCTTTGTTGATTCGTCCTTCTTATGTTTTGGGAGGTCAAGGAATGAAAATCGTGATCAACAAACAAGAATTAGAGGAGCATGTGGTGAATTTATTAAAAACCATTCCCGGAAATAAATTATTGTTAGATCATTATTTGGATGGTGCCATCGAAGCAGAAGCCGATGCAATTTGCGACGGTGAAAATGTTTACATCATTGGAATCATGGAGCATATCGAGCCTTGTGGCGTGCATTCAGGAGATAGTAATGCGACGTTGCCTCCTTTTAATTTAGGTGAATTTGTGATGCAACAAATCAAGGATCACACACACAAAATCGCTTTAGCATTAAAAACAGTTGGATTAATTAACATTCAATTTGCGATTAAAGATGATATGGTTTACATCATTGAAGCCAATCCAAGAGCTTCTAGAACCGTTCCTTTTATTGCAAAAGCCTATGGGGAGCCTTATGTAAATTATGCTACCAAAGTGATGCTTGGTCATAATAAAGTAACCGATTTTGCTTTTAATCCACAACTTAAAGGATTTGCAATCAAGCAACCTGTTTTCTCTTTTAGTAAATTTCATAATGTTAACAAAGCATTAGGACCCGAAATGAAATCAACAGGAGAAAGTATCTTGTTTATTGATGATTTGAAAGACGATCAGTTCTACGAGTTGTATTCTAGACGAAAAATGTACTTGAGTAAATAATTTCTCAAACAGCATATAAAAGCCCCAATTTGGGGCTTTTTTTATGTCGATAGTCCACTGGATTTTCGGTTTTACATGGAATCGTAGTGTTTGTTTTAGTAGGAAATGATATAAAAAAAAATACCCCAAAACGAAGAGTCGCTTTGGGGTATTTTGTGTTCTTGTTTCTTTTTTTTACTTCTTGCCTTCTTCTTTTTTAATGTTGTTCACAAAGGTGGTCAATTTTTTTCCGTACAACGATTGTGCTACTTTTGGAGTCATCGATTTTTGAATGGTATCTAAAAATTTGATGTTGATATCGTAAATCTCAGACAAAGCAATGTAAGGTGCTACCTCGTGATCTTTGTGGTTGATGGCAAAATTGGTAGCGTATAAATACCTTCTTTTGATGTTTGATTCTTCTTTGGTTATAAGACTATCCAATTTCTGTAGATGATTGAACTTTGTAGCCTTGAATTTTTGTTCAATCAGTGTAAGGTTTTCATCTTTAAATTGGGAGTTGATTTTTTTAAACTCTTCGTACAAATCATGATTTTTAGAACCGGTAACTTTCGCTCCGTATGAAAACTCGTCAAGATTCGTTTCGACATTGATGTTTCCTGGCTCAGCAAAGAAAATCAAGTTGTTGTCTAATGAATTAGAAACACCACGATTCAAAGATAGATAAAACATTTCTGGGGATTCTAAGGGAATGTTGGTTTCGAATTTAGAATCTCCATTAATTGTAATCGAATCTACGGTAACTAATGTGGTGTCTTTCAAACGTTGAATGTAAAGCGTTCCTTCTTTTAGTCCCACTATATTTCCGGTTAAATGTAAATTATCTTTGGATTCGTTTTTTGAACAAGCAAGTATTGTAGATAAGGCTACTAGTGCAAGAATAGTTTTTTTCATTTTGATTTTTAATTTGTCGCAAAATAAAGAAAAATGTTGAATTTCGGCATTATCTCTTCTGGTAAAAATTAAAAAAAAATCCCAATCTATTTCTAAATTGGGATCTAAGGGAATGCTGCAATAGTTATCCTTTTAGCCAAGCTTCTTTTAAGGTGTTTTTTGAAGTGTCATTGGCCTTTAAACTTTCTTTGTCTACGTAGGGGAGTGCTATTTTTCCTGTAATCATGGTTTCTTTGCCTGACCTTTTTATTTTTAGTGAGATAGGATCGTTTTCTTTCCATTGTCCACTTTTTGTGACCATTTCAAAAATAGTTTCTTTATTAAAAGGTTCATTATTGATGGTTAGTAGAATATCATCTCCTTTTAGGCCTAAGGTGTTGAAGAATTCGTTTAATTCGATATTCGGCAAAACAAAAATCTCGCCTGTTTGTGGGTTAATGTTAACATACGGATTTTGTCCTTTGACAAATACATTTCCTGGCGCTTTTGTAATGCTCGGTGCAACGCCAACTTTGGCTAAGAAATTGGAGTATGGTATTGGAGTTGGACCCGCCACATAAGTGTTTAGGAAATCGCCAACTTCAGGATACGTTAGGCTAACAATTTTGTCAAACAGTTCTTTGTCATCAAAGGCTTTGGTTACGCCATATTCAGCTGCTAATTTTTGCATTAGATCTAAAATCCCTCTTTTTCCTTCAGATTTTTCACGAATAATTAGGTCGATACACATACCTATTAAAGCGCCTTTTTGGTACACATTCAGGTACTGTGTTTTGTAGGGTTCTTGAAGTACATTGGCACTCATAGTGGTGAATGGCATCGTATCGTTCATACCATTGGCCTGTTCGATTTTTTCTGCTATTCGGTTGTAAAATTCTTCTTCAGTTATTAAACCTTGATTGATTTGAAACAAATTGGCAAAATATTCTGTCACGCCTTCATAGAGCCACAAATGTTCGGACATTTTAGGGTTGTTGAAATCAAAATATTGAATTTCTTTCGAATGAATGGTAAGCGGCGTCACAATGTGAAAAAATTCATGCGAAACAACGTCTTTCATTTGTTCTTGTAACATGGCCAAAGGAATTGTTTCTGGCATCACTACTGTAGTAGAAGTTGGGTGTTCTAAAGCTCCAAATCCTTTGGCATCGTCTGGTTTCATGCTCGATAGGTACAAAAGAACGGTATACTTTTTATTGGCATTAATTTTTCCTAAAAAGTTTTTTTGTGCGATCATCATTTTTTTCATTTCAGGAGTGATGCTCTCAGCGGTAATTTTTCCGTTTGGAGCGTACACGGCAATGGTAATGTCCATTCCGTCTACGGTAAATGAGGTGAAATCAGGTTTGGCATACATCACAGGATTTTCTATTAATTCGGCATAGCGAGAAGTAAAAAATTCATCTGAAGTATTTTTTGAATCCAAATCGATCATTGATGTAGCTCCCCAAAGCGTTTCGGGATGGGTAATGGTAACTCGATAGGGCAACTCTTCTTTGTTCTGAAAATAACCTACAAAACCATGCATGTTGACCATGTAATTTACCCCAGCGTCAATGTTCGTTCCAGCTGGCGAGAAAACATCGCCTTGGCCAAATTCGCCTCCTTTTTCGGTGTCGAAGGTGTCATTTACTAGGTACGTGATTTTGTTTAATTTTTTTGCGTTGTCAATCGACCAAGTGTTCTCGTCTGATTTCTTTACCAAAAGTAAGTTTCCTTTGGCGTCATACGCTTGTAAATTGTCAATAAAACGCCCGTAATTGTCGTTTGAATAGGTGCCCGGAATGATTTTGGGAATGCTGTAGGTGACTTGATCCGTTGTTATTTTTGGCGCAAAAACGGTTACTTGTACCTTATCATCTTTTACTTCGATTAGGTCGATGGCAACTTTTACTTCGGGTGGCGTTTTGGTCGCGGTAGCAATAGTTGATTTACAGCTTAGCAATAGCGAAGCAAAAGCTACGGTTAGAAATATTTTTTTCATATGTTTTGTTTGGGAGTAAGTAGGTGTTTTTTAGTAATTGTTACATTTTTTCTAGTGGCACACAAAAAAAAATACTCCTGATTTTTCAGGAGTATGTATCGATATTTTAGTCGAGTTTGTTTTTGAAATAGTATTTACCATCTAAATCTTCATCAAAATCGTCAATTTTCAAAGGTTTCGGTTTCGGTTTCGTAGCAATGGCTTTCTTTTTCCACATTTCGAATTTTTCTGCGGGCATTTTCTTTTTCATTATTTCTAAAACTTCTTTTTCTGAAAGCCCAAATTCTTTTTTGATAATCTCAAATGGGTTTTTTTCTTCCTGGGCAAGTGTCACAAGTTTTTCAGTTTGTTCCCAGTTTAATGCTGTACGGTTACTCTTTTTCATTACATGAAAATTAATTCAAATTGGTTTTAATGATTTATAATTAGCGATTTAATGCTTTATCAATATTAATAAAAAAAAGTAGTACTTCGATTGAAATTCACTTTTTTTTTTGAGACTTATTCTATTTCCGGAGATCGGTGTTTTTGGAAAGGAATATTTAGTAAGTTTTTCAGCTCATTGTGTTCTTTCGGATCTTGATGCGTATCGATTCCGTAAATAATTTCTTCTCTTGGAAGCGTTTTGAAAGTGCCGAATAATCGATCCCAGATTGAGAAAATATTGCCGTAATTGCTATCGGTATAGGGTAGTTTGTAGTGATGGTGAATTTTATGCATGTCGGGTGAAACGATGAAGTAGCTCAATGTAAGGTCTAATTTTTTGGGTAAGGCAATGTTGGCATGGTTAAATTGCGTGGCAATGACCGATAGTGTTTGGTACATAAAAACCATCCATATTGGGCTACCCAAAAGGAAAACTGCCAGCCAAGTAAAGGCAAATCGGATCACACTTTCGCCGGGATGGTGCCTGTTGGCGGTTGTGGTGTCAATCCAAGTGTCGGTATGGTGTATAAGGTGAAAATGCCATAGTATTTTGGTTTTATGTTCAATAAGATGTACTACATAAGCGCCAATTAAATCTAATAAAAGGAGTCCAATTATGGTGTACAACCAAAGAGGTAACTCTGGTAAAAGTTGGAGTAGGCCAAATTGATGTGCCACCGTCCAATCAGCAGTTTGAAGTAAAAAATAGGCCAAGCAAAAATTGACCACAATGGTAGTGAGGGTAAAGAAAATGTTGATTCCGGCGTGTTGCCATTTTTTATAACTAAAATTAAAAAGAGGAAATGCATTTTCGATCATCCAAAAAATGGTGATTCCGCCAACTAAGATTAAACTTCTGTGTGAAGATGGAATGCTGGTAAAATAGGTGATGATTTCATTCATTGTTCTAGTTGGTTTGGTGAAAAATCATAAAACGTACTTGGTGGTGTATTTGAAATGCATTCTAAAGTTTGTCAAAATTACTGATTGCATTTCATTTACTTTTTTTTTGTGAAGGCACAACAAGAGGCAAAAATCCCAAACGCGAGTACGTAAAAGTTGTTTTTTAGTTTTATCGCAAAATGTAAGCTTGCTTTAGCAAGTTGATTACGAAAGTAAGCATTCATTGTGAATTACAAAGTAATATTGTAAGGAATTGCGCAGTAGTTTTTTGATTTTACGTTACTGATGAACTGTTTATGAAGAAAGGGTTCAGTTTGTCTTCTCTATAGTGTTGTAACCTCTTACATGCATTTTTTTTACCGGGCCGATTTGTGTAGGAAGCTTCCACAATGGGTTTGGAGCACGAGCTGCGTTTTATTGAAGATTTTTAGACATATAAAAGTTCAGAGTAGACTTATTTTAAATTCCTTGGGTAGAAGGAGGTTTTTTTATGCCTTAAAATTATGTTTCTTTGTGGTATGAGTTGGAGTCACTACATCAAGGAGTATCAATCTTATTTAAAAATTGAGCGCGGTTTGTCTGCAAACACTGTAGCGAATTACACGTTCGACATCGAGCGTCTTTGCCTCTTTCTTTCAGAACAAAGCATTAACGAAACGCCTGTTTCTATCACTGCCGAAACAGTGCAGTTTTTTGTATATGCCGTGTCAAAAGAAGTGAATGCGCGTTCACAATCCAGAATAATTTCGGGCTTAAAAAGTTTTTTCTTGTATTTGATTTTTGAAGACATTCGCAATGATAATCCTCTTGAATTGATTGAATCGCCAAGAATCGGAAGGAAATTGCCCGATACTTTATCGGTTGCTGAAATTGATGCTCTTATTTTGGCTGTTGATTTAAGCTCTAACGAAGGCGAACGCAATCGCGCCATGCTCGAAACCTTGTACGGTTGTGGTCTTCGAGTGTCTGAATTGGTTAGTTTGAAAATTTCAGACCTTTTTTTTGAAGAAGGATTTATCAAAGTTAGGGGTAAAGGCAATAAAGAGCGTTTTGTTCCAATTGGTGAATGGAATCAAAAATACATTACTATTTACAAAGAAACCATCCGTAAACAGTTGTCTATTCAAAAAGGGTTTGAAGATACCTTGTTTTTAAATAGGCGTGGGCGTCAATTAACAAGAGCCATGATTTTTACCATTATTAGAAATCTAGCTGATTTAATTGACTTAAATAAAAAAATTAGTCCGCACACTTTTCGACATTCTTTCGCTACTCATTTGTTGGAAAATGGCGCTGATCTTCGTTCTATTCAATTGATGCTCGGACATGAATCTATAACTACCACTGAAATTTATGTCCATTTGGATCGTACGTTTTTGAAGCAAGTCATGCAATCTTGTCATCCGAGGAAATAATTTTTTTCTTTGCTATGTTGTGGTTCGTAATTTTATCCGCATAAAAAAAGCTTCCATTTGGAAGCTTTTTTTATACTATAGCATAAAATTATTTCGCGATATTAACGGCTCTTGTCTCTCTAATCACGGTAACTTTCACTTGACCAGGATAGGTCATTTCAGTTTGGATTTTTTGAGAAATCTCGAACGATAGCGTTGCAGCGTTATCATCAGATACTTTTTCGCTTTCTACAATTACACGTAATTCTCTACCGGCTTGGATGGCATATGCATTTTTAACCCCATTAAAGCCATAGGCAACTTC
>JBOFUD010000192.1:0-3973 GCA_051652385.1 Flavobacterium sp. | reverse complement strand
GGCTTTTATGTTACTTTTTAGCAGCTTCTTTCAATTTGTCGGCAGCTTTGTCTAGTTTTTCCGTGCCTTTTTCTATCGCCTTATCGGTTTTAGCTTTGAGTGAATCAACAGCATTTTCAACTTTTACGGTAGCGGTGTCAATTTTTTCTTCGACCTCTGAGGTAACAGCCTCTTTGGCTTCGTCCATTTTTTCTTTTGTTTCTTGTTTACAAGATACAGTTACTAAGGCTATAAAAGCCAATCCAAAAATTAGTTTTCTCATGATCAATAGGGTTAAGGATGGTGTTAAACATTCCATAAAGATAAATAAAAAATCCCCACAAACTTTACGTAAATGAGGATTCTGTTGATATGAGTTGCTGTCTAAATTCTTAAGCGTTTGCAGTAACCGCCTCTTTATTGATTTTTCCAATTAATCCAGCCAATACTTTTCCGGGACCTACTTCGGTGAATAGCGTAGCACCATCAGCAATCATTTGTTGTACGGATTGGGTCCATTTTACAGGAGCAGTTAGCTGAATGATTAAGTTTTTCTTGATTTCGATTGGATCCGAAACCGCACCTGCCGTTACATTTTGATACACAGGACAAGTCGGTGTTGCAAAAGTAGTTGCTTCGATAGCGGCTGCCAATTCTTCTCTTGCAGGCTCCATCATTGGAGAGTGAAACGCACCACCAACAGGCAAAATCAAGGCTCTTTTGGCTCCGGCCTCTTTCATTTTTTCGCAAGCTAATTCTACGGCTTTGTATTCCCCTGAAATCACTAATTGTCCAGGGCAGTTGTAGTTTGCGGCCACGACTACACCATCAATGGAGGCACAAATGTCTTCTACTATTTTATCGTCTAGGTTCAAAACCGCAGCCATCGTTGAAGGGGTAATTTCGCACGCTTTTTGCATCGCCAAAGCTCTTTGAGAAACTAATTTCAATCCGTCTTCAAACGACAAAGCGCCATTGGCTACCAAAGCCGAGAATTCACCCAAAGAGTGTCCAGCGACCATTTCTGGCTGAAAATTTTCTAAAGTTTTGGCCAAAATAACCGAGTGCAAAAACACGGCAGGTTGTGTTACTTTGGTTTCTTTTAGTTGTTCTGCTGTTCCTTCAAACATGATATCGGTGATGCGGAAACCTAAAATTTCGTTGGCTTTTTCGAATAATTCTTTGGCTAATGGAGAGCTCTCATATAGGTCTTTGCCCATTCCTGTGAATTGTGCGCCTTGACCTGGAAAAACGTATGCTTTCATATTTTTAATTTAAAGTTTGCTTATTGAAATGATTAATGGGAGCATTAATCGGGGAACAAAAATAGTGTTTTTTGTTAATACGCCCTTTTGAAGTTAGATTTCTTTACTATTGCCTTGTGAAATCAGAGTTTGTCAGTAATGGTGGGATGTCTTTTTTTTGCGTGAGCGATGGCAGTGGAGCTCTTTTTTTTCTTCTTAAATTGCGCGTGGCTTAATCCATGGGCAATTTAAGAAGAAAAAAAAAGCGGGAACGGACAGCGCGACCCGGAGTTTTTACGTAGGGGCACGCCCAAAAGAGTCTGATTTTCATAATCTTACGTTAAACAAAAAATAATTTCAATGAATAGTACATACAGTTGTTATTTTTGCAGTCGAAAAAAAAAGTAACAGATGCCAACCGAAAAAGAAAAAATGCTTGCCGGCGAAACCTATTTGAGCAATGACAAAGAATTAGTACAAGAGCGATTGTGGGCCAAAAAAATACTCAAACAAATTAATGAAGAGTACGTTGTGAATGTTAAAACACGCGGACTTTTTAAACAATTAATGCCCAATGCCCAAAAGAGTTTGTATATAGAACCGCCTTTTCATTGCGATTATGGGTACAACATTCACTCGGGTACCAATGTTTATTTCAACGTGAATTGTGTGGTGCTTGATACCATGAAAGTCACCATTGGCAACAACGTTTTTTTTGCGCCAGGCGTGCATATTTACACCGCGTCGCACCCTTTAAATTATATTGAACGCCGCACGGTCGAGGACTCGAAACCCGTAACCATTGGCGATGATTGCTGGATTGGTGGCAATACCGTGATTTGCCCAGGAGTGACAATAGGCGTGGGCTGTACTATAGGGGCAGGCTCGGTGGTGACCAAGAACATTCCGCCACATTCGCTCGCAGTGGGCAATCCCGCACGAGTAGTTCGAAAATTACAATAATCCAAAAATAAATTTGGAGCTGAAAAAATAGGTTTTTTAGCTGGCAAAGTCCCGTCATCCGCTGTATCGTTGCTTTTTTTTATAAAAAAAGCAAAGGATGCCGCTCCTACCGGGGCTAGAAGGCAAGAAGGCGCTTTATCAGCTACCCTCTCGAAAATAAAATAGATAAAATGAAAGTTATCCTACTCACCCCAATGGAAATTGAAGCTGCGAAAGCAAAAAATGCTTTGCAACGTTTCTCAACTTTAAAAAATGAATACCATGTTGTGGTGTCTGGAATCGGCAGAGAAACAACAGCCAAGGCCCTGATGGATTTACCTGCGCACGAGGTATGTGTGTTAATGGGGTTTGGAGCCATTGTGGGTAAGCAAGAAGCGCTTCCGGCCTCTTTTCAACTCGGGATGCCTATAGAAATAACCAATGCCTCACTGTATGGATACGAAGGACAATCTTCTGAAAATGGCAAACCCATTTTGGCCAAAGCTAAAACGAATTTACCTTGCTTGTCCTCTTTAACTTCTGATAAATTTGTGAGGACCACAAAGCTAGAGGAACGCACCATTGTTAATATGGAGGATTATACCTTTATGTATCTAAAAAAACCTCAGGATTTTATTGTGCGCATCATTTCTGATTTCTTACCGCACAAAAAACAAATCAATTTTATGGATGAGGTAGCTCCAATCGACTTTTATTGGGCCATCGAAGCGATTGAGAAGGTGTTGTAAGATATCAGTTGTCAGTTATTAGTTGTGTATTGTTGATTTTAACCCATAATCTTCCATATGCAAAAAGTGATTACGAAATGAAATCACGAAGCACTCTTTAGTAATTACATTATGTGATTCCTCCTTTGTCGGAAGACAAAATCAAGAGCTTTTTTCTCTAATTCTTAATAAAATTGCCTTCGAAGGTACAAATGGACTTTTTAACTATTCAGTTTTTTTTGGAACATTAATTGCCTCCAACTTTAGTTGGAGGGGTGAAATTTTAAATTTTTAAAAAGGCTTTAGCCAAAATCTGCTGCTTTTATTTGGCTAAAGCCAACACAATCCATCCCAATAACTCCAGCTAAAGCTGGAGGCAATTGAAAGCAAGACAAGTTAAATAGTTACTAGGCTTTTATACACCGTGCTTTTACTACTATTCACTAATTACTTTTTGACTTTATCCTATCGCCTCAATAATTTCAAGCAATTGGGCTTTCAACACTTCGTTGGTGATTCCTTTTTCTGCATCAAAATTGGTGGTAAAACTAGGTAATGAAAAAGCACCTTTTACATCGGCACCTTGAAAAGGAAATCTGTTTTTGGCCATTTCCAAGACGGAAGCGCCACCTCGTGGTCCTGGCGAAGTGGCGAGAAGAAGCACGGGTTTGTTTTGAAAATTTTGACCGTTGATGCGGGAAGTCCAATCCAAAATGTTTTTGAAAGCAGTTGAATACGCACCATTGTGTTCCGCAAAGGAAATAACGATTAGATCGGCATTACCAATTTTGGAATAGAAATCATGTGCTAGCTGCGGAATTCCGGTGTTGGTTTCTTTGTCTACAGAAAAAATAGGCATTTCGTAGTCGTTCAAGTTCAAAACTTCAACTGTTGCGTTGGCAAATTGATGGGCGGCATACGTTGCCAATTGTTTGTTGATAGAGGTCGCGCTAGAGGATGCGCCAAAGGCTAGTATTTTTTTCATATTTATTTTTTACTGATTACGAAGTACTAACTACTTTTTTATTGTTCCATAGGGATTTCCATTAGTAAGAATTTGGCATTGGTTACTGCTTTAAA
>JBOFUD010000191.1:0-8902 GCA_051652385.1 Flavobacterium sp. | reverse complement strand
CTTTATGTGCCCATAATTCTTTGTCTACGAACTCTTTTACAGAGTCACGCATCATTAATTGTTCTTCATTGAAATCTGCTGGTGTGAAAATATCTTCACATTTTGTTTCTTTTACGATGAATTGACCACCTCTTGTTTTATTGCTCATGATTTTTTAAAATTTAGATGATAGATAATAGAATAAAGATAATAGAATAAAGAAAATAGACTTTATTTCAGTCCATTTTGAAATCCCATTGTCATTCTTTGAAATTCTCCTATTTTAATTTCTAATTGGTTAAATTGTTTTTCGTTTATATAATTTCTGTGCATTGCAATCAATAATTGGGTGATGAGTTCGAAAAATGAACCTAGAGAGACATCTAAAAAATGGCTGAATGATTTATCAGTTCTTGAAGAACCTTCAGCAATGTTACTTGGCATTGAAACAGAACAGCGACTAATTTGAGAACTTAAATCGTATCTTTCGTGTTTTGGAAAATCAATAAGAATATCCGAAACATTATTTGCAATCGATATCCCAAGTTGCCAAATTTTCAGGTTCTTATAATTATGTCTCATTTATCCAAAGAATTATTTTTATATTCTTTTCTCTATTTTCTATATTCTTTTCTCTTTCTTACATCACCTCAAAAATACCCGCACTTCCTTGTCCTGTTCCTACACACATGGAAACAATTCCGTATTTGTTGCCTCTGCGTTTCATTTCGTCAAATAGTTGAACAGAAAGTTTTGCACCAGTACAACCTAGAGGGTGACCTAAGGCAATGGCACCACCATTCACATTGATGATGTCTGGATTCAAATTCAATTCACGAGTTACAGCCAATGCTTGTGAAGCAAAAGCTTCGTTCAACTCAATCAAATCGATGTCATTGAGTGTCAATCCTGCTTGTTTCAAGGCTTTTGGAATTGCTTTTACTGGCCCAATTCCCATGATTCTTGGTTCAACACCAGCCGAGGCGAAGTTTACCAAACGAGCAATAGGTTCTAAGTTTAATTCTTTTACCATTTCTTCGCTCATCACCAATACGAAAGCTGCACCATCACTCATTTGTGAAGAGTTACCAGCGGTTACACTTCCGTCAGCAGCAAAAACAGCTCTAAGACCTGCCAAACCTTCCAAAGAAGTACCGAATCTTGGTCCTTCGTCTTTATTTACGACGTATGACTTAGTTTCTTTTTTACCATTTTCATTGATAAAAGTTTGTTCGACTGTAATAGGGACAATTTGTTTGTCAAATTTTCCTTCTGCCTGAGCTTTCAAAGCTTTGTTGTGTGAGTTGAAAGCAAATTCATCTTGGTCTGCACGAGAAATATTGAATTGTTTTGCTACCGCTTCAGATGTCAATCCCATTCCCCAGTAGTAATCCTCATGTCCCGCCTTTGCAACAGCATAATCCGGAGTAGGTTTGTAACCTCCCATTGGAATAAAACTCATGCTTTCGGCTCCACCAGCAATGATACAATGCGCCATTCCTGATTGAATTTTGGCCGTTGCCATTCCGATTGTTTCCAATCCAGAAGCGCAATATCTGTTTACAGTAACGCCAGGAACATCATCCACTTTTAATCCCATCAAAGAGATTAAACGTCCCACGTTCAAACCTTGTTCTGCCTCCGGCATGGCATTTCCTACCATCACGTCGTCAATACGGGTTTTGTCAAAATCAGGCAACTCATTCATCATGTATTGAATGGTTTCTGCAGCCAATTCATCAGGTCTTTTAAATCTAAAAACCCCTTTTGGTGCTTTACCTACCGCAGTACGATAAGCCTTAACTATATATGCTGTTTTCATAATTATTATTTTGAATTTTGAATTTTAAGTTTTGAATTCATTCAAAGGGCATTTAAAATTCATAATTTATAATTTAAAATTAATTGCGGAGTGGTTTCCCTTTGGTTAACATAAATTGAATACGCTCCAATGTTTTTCTTTCGGTACAAAGAGACAGGAAAGCTTCTCTTTCAATATCTAATAAATACTGTTCAGATACCAAAGTAGCTTCGGATAAATCACCACCAGCCATAACATAAGCTAGTTTGTTAGCAATTTTTAGATCGTGTTCTGAGATGTATTTACCAGCAACCATTTGATTGGTTCCTACCAAGAACATTCCTAGGGCTTGTTTTCCTAACACTTTTACATCTGTTCTGCGAATCGGTTGTGTGTAACCTGCTTCGGCCATTAACAATGCATGTTTTTTAGCTTCTGCAATTTGACGGTCTTTGTTTACCACTACTACATCTTTTCCATGCTGTAGTAATCCTAAATCAAAAGCTTCATAGGCCGATGTCGATACTTTTGCCATTGCGATGGTCATGAAATATTCTTGTAAAACATTCAATTCTACATCGTTTTTACGGAATAAATCGGATGCACGCAAGGCTAATTCTTTCGAACCACCACCGCCAGGAATAACCCCAACACCAAATTCAACCAATCCCATATAGGTTTCTGCAGCGGCAACCACTTTATCAGCATGCAAACTCATTTCGCAACCACCACCAAAAGTCATTCCGTGAGGAGCCACTACTACTGGGATTCCAGAATAACGTACGCGCATCATCGTGTCTTGGAACATTTTGATGGCCATATTCAACTCATCGTATTCTTGCTCCACTGCCATCATGAAAATCATTCCAATATTGGCACCTACAGAAAAATTCGCTGCTTGGTTTCCAATAACCAAACCTTGGTATTCTTTTTCAGATAAATCGATCGCTTTATTGATAGCTTGTAAAACATCGCCACCAATGGTATTCATTTTAGATTGGAATTCTAAGTTCAAAATTCCATCTCCCAAATCTTGGATGATAGCGCCACTATTGCTCCACACTTTTTTGGTTTCGCGAATGTTGTTCAGGATTATGAATGAATCCTGACCTGGAACTTTAGTCTGAGATTTGGTTGAAATATTGTAGAAAAAAGTCGCTCCTTCTTTAATAGAATAAAAACTAGTACTTCCAGAAGCTAACATGTCGGCAACCCAAGCGGCAGGCTCAAGACCTTCGGCTTTCATGATTTCGATTCCTTTTTCAACACCAATGGCATCCCAAATTTCGAATGGACCATTTTCCCATCCAAAACCAGCTTTCATGGCATCGTCTATTTTGTATAATTCGTCTGAGATTTCAGGAATACGATTCGAAACATAAGCAAACATTCCAGCAAAACTTTTTCTGTAGAATTCGCCCGCTTTGTCTTTTCCTTTAACTAAAACTTTAAATCTGTTGATGGGTTTGTCGATTGTTTTGGTCAATTCTAAAGTAGCAAAAGAAGCTCTTTTAGCCGCACGATATTCTAAAGTGTCTAAGTCTAAAGATAAAATTTCTTTACCTTCTTTTTTGTAAAAACCTTGACCTGTTTTGCTTCCCAGCCATTTGTTCTCCATCATTTTGTTGACAAAGTCTGGAAGTTTAAACAAGTCATGTTGTTCATCGGTTGGGCAATTTTCATAGATCCCGTTGGCCACATGCACTAACGTATCTAAACCTACCACATCTACTGTTCTGAAAGTAGCCGATTTTGGACGACCAATAACTGGTCCCGTTAATTTGTCTACTTCTTCAATGGTCAATCCCAATTCTTTTACCAAGTGGAACAAACTTTGGATTCCATAAATCCCAATTCTGTTTCCGATAAAAGCTGGAGTATCTTTGGCAACTACTGAAGTTTTTCCTAAGAATTTTTCTCCATATATGGTCAAGAAATCCAATACTTCGGTTGAAGTTTGTGGACCAGGAATAATTTCAAATAATTTTAAGTAACGCGCAGGGTTAAAAAAGTGAGTACCGCAGAAATGTTTTTGAAAATCTTCGCTGCGTCCTTCGCTCATAAAGTGAATTGGAATTCCAGAAGTGTTAGAGGTTATCAAAGTTCCCGGTTTTCTGAATTTTTCTATTTGCTCAAAAACCATTTTTTTGATATCCAAACGCTCCACTACCACCTCGATAATCCAATCAACTCCGGCAATTTTCGCCATGTCATCGGTGGTGTTTCCAGTGGCAATTCGGTTGGCGAATTTTTGGCTGTAAATCGGTGACGGTTTTGATTTTAAAGCGGTAGCCAAACTATCGTTTACCAATCGATTTCTCACGATTTTACTCTCTAGAGTCAATCCTTTTTTGGCTTCTGCCTCCGTCAATTCTCTTGGAACAATGTCCAAAAGCAAGACTTCAACACCAATGTTGGCAAAATGGCAAGCAATTCCAGAACCCATAATTCCAGATCCGACTACTGCGACTTTTTTAATTGTGCGTTTCATATTTAGTTACTATTTAATTTTGGTAAAGGACAACCGCAAGGTTTTATTTTGAAATAATGGCGGTTTTCTATTTTGTTATTATTAATTTGTTTTGTGAAAGGACAGCTTTGTTTTATGTTGCTTGAAAGGTATCGTTTTCAGTATAAATTGGGTCTTCAACAGCATTTTCTAAACCTGCTGTATTGAAAATTCTTTTTTCAAGAATCAAGTCATTAATGATTTCTGCAACCTCTACGAAGTGGCGTAATTTTTCATCAGAGACATGTTCTTTAACAGTTTCGTTAAAACGGAGTACGGTATTTTTTGAAAGTTCTCTTTTTTCTTTGCCGAAAGGAGTTAGATATAATAAAACGCCGCGACCATCTTCTGGATTTTTCTTTCTGTAAATCAACCCTCTTTCTTCCATTGATTTCAGCGTGCGAGTCAAACTTGTGGCTTCCATGCCCATTCTAGGTCCGAGTGCGGTTGAAGGAGTGCCTTCTTCTTTGTCAATACTCAATAAGGCAAATCCGGTAGCCATTGTGGCATCATATTTTGAAGCTTCTTCATTGTACATTCTTGACACAGCTTGCCATGTTGCTCTTAAAATATAATCTATTGTTTTGTCTTTCATAGTTTACTATATCGATTTCAAATATATATAAAAAATACTATGCATGCATATTATTTTTATATTTTTTTTATTAATTTTTTTTTATTTAGCTGATTACTAGTAGTTTTTATGGTGTTGTTTTGATTTTTATTTCTTTTTTTGATCTGTTTGATAGCTTAAAGAAGTGGCGGCACTTTTTTTGAAGATTCTTTACTTCAAATTTTACATTATAAATCTATTGCAATCGAATTTGTAGTCGAAAGAAGACTATTCTTTACTATCTAATTTTTTACTGTGGTTTTGGGTGCAGTTCACCTGATTCTTTAATTTGTTAATGTAAAAAACCAGAGTATTCCATAGTCAGCAATAAGCAAGATTAATTTTTAGTAAAAAAAATCATCTGCGATGATTTGCTTGCTATTGCTGGAATTGGTTGTTCTTTTTGGCTAGGCAATTGAAGTAAATGAGTTTTAAAAAAAAAGTCCTGAATTTTAATTTCAGGACTTTTTTTGGTTTGTTACGCTATTGACGATATATTTTATCGTACAGTTTTTGGTAGCGTTCCAGCACCACTTTGCGTTTTAATTTAAGTGTTGGTGTAAGCTGTCCGCCATCTATAGTCCAAACATCGGGAGTCAGTTCAAAACGTTTAATTTTTTCCCAGTTTCCAAATTTGACATTTAAGCGATCGACTTCTTCTTGAATTCTGGCAATTACTTTTGGATGCGAAATGACTTCTTCATTGGTTGTGCCTACTTCAATATCATGCAGTTTTTCCCATTCTCTAATAAATTCAAAACTAGGTTGAATAAAAGCAGCTGGCATTTTTTCGCCATCACCAATGACCATGATTTGCTCAATGAAACGAGACTGCTTCATGGTGTTTTCAATCATTTGTGGAGCGATGTATTTCCCTCCTGATGTTTTAAACATTTCTTTCTTACGATCTGTAATCTTCAAGAATCCTTCTTGGTCAATATTTCCAATATCTCCGGTATGAAAGTAGCCGTTTGATAGGACCTCGGCTGTTTTTTCTGGATCTTTGTAATAGCCCATCATTACATTAGGTCCTTTGCAAAGTATTTCTCCATCTTCAGCAATTTTTACCTCAACGTTTTGAATGACCTTACCCACGGTTCCTACTTTGAAACCTTTGTTGCGTAGGTCGTTAACGGCTATTACGGGCGAGGTTTCGGTTAGTCCATAACCTTCCATAACTGGGATTTCAGCGGCCGCAAAAATCCTTGACAAGCGTGGTTGTAAGGCAGCGCTACCCGACACCATTAACCCTAGATTGCCTCCTAAGCCTTCTTTCCACTTACTAAATATTAGTTTACGAGCAATTTTTAATTGAAATTCATACCATGCGCCATTTGCACCGTAAGGAGCGTAATGTAAGCCCAAATTGATCGCCCAAAAGAACAATATTTTTTTAATACCAGTCAATTCGGTTCCTTTGGCATATATTTTATCGTATACTTTTTCTAACAAACGTGGTACTGCCGTAATAACATCTGGACGAACTTCCTTCAAATTATCACTTATTTTTTCAATCGATTCTCCAAAATATACGGAAACACCATAGTATTGGTACAAGTACAAAATCATACGCTCAAATATATGGCAAATAGGCAGGAAGCTCAAAGCCTTATTTTTGCCCTGTTCAAACGGTATCCTTGGAGCACTGTTCAATACGTTTGAAACAATGTTTTGATGTGAAAGCATCACTCCTTTGGGCTTTCCAGTAGTTCCAGAAGTATAAATAATTGTTGCTAAATCTTGCGTACTTACATTGTTTTTTCGATCTTCTACCACGTCTTGATTTGTAGTGTCTTCTCCAAGAGTTAGTAGCGACGTCCAATTTTGGCAACCCTCAATTTCATTAAAAGAAAATACCTCTTTCAGTGAAGGAACATTGGCTTGAATATTTTTGACTTTATCATAAACTGCCAGATCAGAAACAAAACAATACAACGCGCCAGAATGATTTAGGATGTACTCGTAATCTTCTTGACCTATGGTCGGGTAAATGGGAACTGTTTGAGCACCGGTTTGCAGTATGCCAATATCCATAATGTGCCATTCGGTTCTATTGTTGGATGAAATAATGGCAATTTTATCATTTTTTTGAAGCCCCATTCGCAGTAGTGCTCGAGAAATCATATTTGATTTTGCAATATATTCCTCTGTGGAGGTTTTGATCCAAATTCCGTTTTGCTTAGTAGACAAAGCATCCGGAATCGAACTAAAGGTTTCTAATTGATAGTAAGGAAAATCAAAAAGGCGTGTGATATTTACCATTATTAATAAATTGAATTTGGCGCAAATTAAATAAAAAATGCGGAATTCCTTTAATTTTGTAAAAACTAATTACACTCTGATTACTAATCAATTGGAACTCAACGAAATCGTTTTCATGATTTGTGCTATTTTTGAGATTTTTTAGGAGAAGCAGGAGCGAAACGCCCTCTTGAAAACCAAGTCCCGCTGTTCGTTGTATCTTTTTCTTTTTGAAAAAAAAAGAAAAAGGATGCCACTTCCATCGGGGCTAAAAGGAATTATTTAGATTTCTTGTTGTCATCCTTAAAGTATAACCTGACTATAAGAATACAAAAAGCTCATTCGATTGGGAATGAGCTTTTTGTATTTAAATTATTTTTTTTCAATCCATAATCGTGCATTGACAAAAGCTTCGTGCCAAGGGGAAACTTCATCGTTTCTGTCTTTTGGATAATGTGCCCAATTCCACTGAAAGGTAGAACGTTCAATGTGTGGCATCATTACCAAATGTCTTCCGGTTGTGTCGCAAAGCATTGCAGTATTGTAATCAGATCCATTTGGGTTTGCTGGATATTCTTCGTACCCGTATTTTCCAACGATGTTATAGTTTTCTTCTGCTTCCGGTAAGTTGAATTTTCCTTCACCGTGCGAAACCCAAACTCCCAAGGTACTTCCGGCCAATGTCGATAACATCACCGATTTATTCGCTTGAATGGTCACCGATGTAAAGATACTTTCGTGTTTATGACTGTTATTGTGACGCATTTTTCCGTGAACTTTGTGCTCTGGATTGATCACTTCTAATTCCATAAACAATTGGCATCCGTTGCAGATACCTACTGATAAAGTGTCTTCTCTTTTAAAGAAATTTTTCAAGGCCGTATTTGCTTTTTCATTGTATTTGAATGCGCCAGCCCAACCTTTAGCCGAACCCAAAACATCCGAATTGGAGAAGCCTCCAACAGCTCCAATAAACTGAATATCTTCTAGATTTTCACGTCCCGAAATCAAATCAGTCATATGAACATCTTTTACATCAAAACCTGCTAAGTACATGGCATTGGCCATTTCACGCTCGGAGTTACTTCCTTTTTCACGGATAATAGCTGCTTTTGGTCTCTCGACTGCGCTCGAGATGACAGGTGCTTTTCCCGTAAAGTGTGCAGGAAAAGTATACTTTAATGCTTGGTTTTTGTAATTGTCGAAACGGGCTTGTGCGGTTCCGTTTTTAGCTTGTTTTTGATCTAGCAAGAAAGAGGTTTTAAACCAAATGTCTCTGTATTTCGCAATGTCTAATTTGCAAGGGCCAAAGTCTAAAGTAGCTTCGGTTGTTGCAGTTCCTAATTTGAAGAAAGAAACTCCAGCCGCGTTTAATTTAGCTTCAACCGCCTCGTCTGAATTGGCTTGGAATACAACTGCAATGTTTTCTGCAAAAAGATATTTGATGATGTCTTTTTCTTCAAAAACTGAGAAATCAATTTTTGCGCCCAAATTCTCATCAGCAAAACACATTTCCAATAAAGTAGTAATCAATCCACCGCTTCCAATATCGTGTCCTGCCAAAATTTGATTGTCTAAAATCAATTCTTGCAATGTATTAAATGCATTTTTGAAGAAAGTTGCATTTTTTATGGTTGGTGCTTCGTTTCCAATTGCATTCAAAGTTTGAGCCAAAGATGAACCTCCTAATTTGAAGTCATCTTGGGACAAATTGATATAATAAATGGAACCTCCGTCTTTTTGCAAAACAGGTTCTACA
>JBOFUD010000190.1:0-4844 GCA_051652385.1 Flavobacterium sp. | reverse complement strand
AGTTCTTCTATATTCTGAATTTTAGCCATTCCCTCGGGCGTGGCATCTTTTTTTAGTTCTTGTACCAAGCCGGTTTTTTTGGCCACATGATCGGTAATGTAAAACGCGTCTTGATTTTCGTTGATGACTTGAAAACTCTGAATCATGGTTACAAAATCAGACAATTTGTTTTTGGTACCTGCATTTAGTTTCAAATCAATTTTATCCACATTCTGCATAACTTCCCAAATCGAACGTTTGTAATGATTGGCGGCAATGGTCAACTTTTCGATGGTTGTATCACCAATGCCTCGTGCGGGATAATTGATCACTCTAACCAGCGCTTCCTCGTCTTTTGGATTGATGACCAAACGCAAATAACACAAAACATCTTTAATTTCTTTTCGTTGATAAAAAGACAAGCCCCCGTAAATGCGATAGGGAATATCTCTTTTACGCAACGCATCTTCCATGGCTCTTGATTGGGCATTGGTACGGTACAAAATGGCAAACGATCCATTGTGCAGCTGATGCTGCATTTTTTGTTCAAAAATGGTACTGGCCACAAATCGCCCTTCTTCGGCATCGGTCAAACTGCGATGCACTTTTATTTTGGGGCCAAAATCATTGGAAGTCCAAACAATTTTGTCTAATTTGACTTTATTTTTATCAATAATCGTATTGGCTGCCTCCACAATATTTCGGGTAGAGCGATAATTTTGTTCCAATCGAAAGGTTTTTACTCCTTCATAATCTTTTTGGAAATTTAAGATGTTGTTAATATTAGCCCCACGAAATGCATAAATACTTTGGGCATCATCTCCAACCACGCAAATGTTCTGAAATTTATCAGATAATGCTCTGACAATTAAGTATTGAGAGTGATTGGTATCTTGGTACTCATCAACTAGAATGTAGCGAAAACGATTCTGATATTTAGCCAATACCTCTGGGAATCGGGTTAATAATTCATTGGTTTTCAATAACAAATCATCAAAATCCATCGCTCCCGATTTGAAGCATTTTTCTACATATTGTTGATAAATCTCACCCAAACGTGGTTTTTTGGCCATAGCATCGGCTTCCACTAATTCTGGATTATTGAAGTAGGCTTTTACAGTAATCAAACTATTTTTATAACTCGAAATGCGACTTAAAACTTGTTTGGGTTTGTATATATCACGATCCAATTGCATTTCTTTGATAATTCCCGAAATACAACGCAAAGAATCCTGTGAGTCGTAAATGGTAAAGTTAGAGGGATACCCCAAATGATCGGATTCTGCTCTCAGAATACGTGCAAAAACGGAGTGAAAAGTTCCCATCCACAAATTCTTGGCCTCTCCTGAACCAACGATTTGTGAAATTCGATTCTTCATTTCTTTGGCCGCTTTATTGGTAAAGGTCAGCGATAAAATGTTGAATGCATCTACGCCTTGGTGCATTAAATAAGCAATTCTAATAGTGAGCACCCTCGTTTTTCCAGAACCTGCACCAGCGATAATAATCATTGGTCCATCTTTTTGAAGTACTGGTTCCCGTTGCGCTTCGTTTAGTTGATCGATATATTGGTGCATGATTCTTTTTTTAAAGGTAGGCAAAAATAAGGATTTAAGTACGATATCTGAAAGGCAAATGATTGATTTACGAATTAAAAAGAGATTCCAAATTAAAAATTCACTAGGACTGTTTTTATTGTTTTTTGGTGTGTTTTTTCACAAATAGAAATTTCAAAGCCAGCTCTACTTTCAATTTTTAAGGACGAATCTACTTATAAGTGCTTGACTACGTGATTTAATTTTGTAATTTAGTACTTAAATTACACTAACTTAATTCTTATTTTATGAAAAGCAAAATTTTAATGATTACGATTTATTCATGTTTTACCATGATGAGTTGTAAAAAAGAAGCTGAATCTACAAAAACGGCAATTGCCGATGCTCCGCAGGTTGATTGCTATCAAGCAATATTTGAAAAGGATACTGTGAATTTAAAAATCAATACCTTCAAAAATGGCACTGTTACAGGGAATATGACCATGAAACAATTTGAAACTCCAACTAAAGAGGGTGAAATAAATGGGGGATATCACGGAGATACTTTAATGGTGGACTACAACTATAAATCGGGAACTACTGACAAAACCAATTACGAAAATCCGCTAGCACTATTAAAAAGAGGCAATGAACTTATTATGGGCAACGGAAAAATTGAAACCTATTTAGGAAAAACTTTCTTTGTAAAAAACGCCCCAATTGATTACGAAAACATAAGATTTAAATTTACGAAACTCGACTGCGTCAAATAAGTAACGATTTTTGATTGTTGTTAAATTTAAAAAGGTACTACCAGCTATTGTCTCCATACTTTTAAGACATGTCAAAAATAAAAATTTAGAAACCATAAATGAAAAGGAGAAAATTTTCTCCTTTTTTTTATTTTAGAAAGCTAATACAATGTGGTGTAGCTAAAAAAAACATCGTAGGCAAATCGGAGTAGTGTGCCAATAACTACCACTAAAAAGAAAATACGGATAAAACTATTGCCCTTCGTAATGGCTAATTTAGCCCCTAACCATCCTCCCGCTGCATTGCTAACTGCCATGGGTAAAGCTATTGCCCAAATTATTTTTCCTTTGAGAAGAAATAAACATATTGACCCAAAATTGGTAGCTAAGTTGACCATTTTGGCATTGGCGGAAGCATGCAAAAAATCGAATCCCATAATGGAAATGAAAGCTACCACCAAGAAACTCCCCGTTCCCGGGCCGATGAAACCGTCGTACATGCCCACGACAAAACTAATCGCAATAGCTTGAAATAGCTGCTGTTTTGGCGTGTGTTTTTTTTGAATTTGCTGCCCAAAATTTTTCTTAGCATAGGTATAAACTACCAAAAACGAAAGCACCACTAGTAACAATGGCTTCATAAAATCATTACTCACATAGGTCAACAAAGTTGATCCTAAAAAGGCTGAAGGAAAGGCCATAAGCATCATGATTGCGAGGAGTTTCCAATTGAGATCGACTTTCTTCAAGTATTGAAAAGCGGCAAAAGAAGTCCCACTAAAAGCGGGAACTTTTAGCGTACCAATAACTGTCGCGACAGGAAGATGCGGCAACAAAATCAATCCTGTCGGGGTTTGAATAAGTCCCCCACCGCCAACAATTGCATCAATAAATCCCGCAGCAAAAGCAGCGAAGCATAACAGAAAAAGCAAGGAAACATCCATGGTAAACTTAATAATTAACAGGTTTTAACTGCAAGTAAAAATAGTATTCCCAATGAATGCTACCAAAAAAAGGGGATTGTTTTTTAAATAAAAAGTTTATTTTTGCTAACAAACTCTAGTGAATTTATGGACGCTACAAAATTTATTGAACTCGCAAGTTATACCTTACCAGCATTGATAACAGGGGTTGTTGCTTACCAATGTTTTTCATTGCACATCAAAAATGAGGACAAACGTCGTAATTATTTATTGCAGAAAGAGGCCCAAAAAGCCGCCTTACCGCTTCGTTTACAAGCCTATGAAAGGATGACGTTGTTTTTGGAACGCATGAGCCTGAATCAATTATTACTTCGCATTGCACCTATTTCGACTGTAATAGAGGATTATGAACAATTGATTATCGCCCACATCGAACAAGAATTTGAACACAATTTGACGCAACAAATCTATATGTCAGGCCCCTGTTGGAATATTATTTTGACAGCAAAAAATGCTACTATCCAAATGATTCGAATGGCAGCCAAAAAAGAATCCATCACTAATGCCCATGAAATGCGCGAGTTAATTTTGAACGACTTGCTTGAAAAACAAGCCCCGAGCCATACCGCACTGGCCTATATTAAAAATGAAGTGAGTGAATTGTGGTAAATCTTCAGTTTTCGGTTACCTGTCTACGGTTACCTGTCTACGGTTATCAGTTTTCTGTTATCGGTTGATTAGAGTTCAAAAAGCCTTACTTCTCGGCTAACAATCGTTCAAGTTGTCCCTTTTCGGCCTCGTTTAACTGAGGTAAAAGCTGTTCGAAACTCATTCTATATGTTGGGTTTTTTAATAATTTTCGGATGGACTCTCTGCCAAATTTAGAAAATTGCCACATGTGATGCGTCGTACCGTTTACCAGATTTTTGAGTACTTCAGGTGAAATTAATTGAAAACCAATCAACGTTTCTAAGGCATTTTGACGCGTACTCGCTTCGAAATTTATAGAAGAGTAGGAAATTAATTCTTGAATTAATCTTTCTGGTTCATTTGAATAACTTGCGGTGTTCAATGCCAATCCCAACCAAAGGATTCTTAAATTATAATCATTAAAACCTTTCCAGTTTTTGGTTTGATCCAAATAGCGATAACGGTCATCTTCAAAAGAATTCCACAAATTGAACAAGGCAATTTCTTTCGTTTGATAGGAATCGTCAATTAATAAAGTTTCATAATCGGTTTTGAACGCCAATGGAATTTTGGGAAACATAGAAGCAATTTTCTGTCGAAGTGATCGGTTTCCAGAATGAAAAGCGATGGCAATCAACTCTTGTATCGCGTCGTATTGCTCGTTTCGCAATTGCGACAACACATTTTCCTTTACAGAATAATACACGTCTGACTGTATGATTTTCAATAAAAAATCTTTCTTGTCAGCCAACGGTTTATTTCGGTATTGATCGAGTTCTAATTGTATTTTTATAGTGCTATTTTTTTTAAGTAACCCATTAGCATCTAGAGTATTAAATTTGTAATCCTCAAGCCATACTTTAGAAAATGACTGGGTATCAAAATCGGAAACTTTTTCAACTTCATCAAAAAAATCACTTGTAGTTACCGTTTGAAAAGCATGTTTTTTGAGGTAATTCTTTACT
>JBOFUD010000189.1:0-10545 GCA_051652385.1 Flavobacterium sp. | reverse complement strand
TGATAAAACATTCGTTGTACCCTTCTAATTTGAAATTCATATCCCAACCATAGGTAGGAGACCAGTGCCAGTATAGGGCATTTTCGCCTTTGGTGTACCAATCCCATTCTACGCCTTTCCAAAGTTCGTCTGCTTTTTGCGCTAAGGCTTTTTCGGTCGCATTGCCATTTTTGAAATATTCTCTAATGGTGATTAAAGCCTGACAAACAAAAGAGGTTTCTACTAAATCGCCCCCGTTGTCTTTGGTGCCAAAAGGAATCACTTTACCATCTTTATTATTCATCCAATGCGGCCATGCGCCATGAAAACGATCGGCTTTTTCTAGGAAGTGCAAAGAAGTGGTTAATCTAGAAACGGCCTCGGCTCTTGGCAAAAAACCTCTGTCGATGCCCACAATTAGCGTCATTAATCCAAATCCAGAACCACCAGTAGTGATGATGTTGGCATCAAAAGTTGGATCATCGGTTAAATACCGTTCTCTTGCTAATTTGGAGATTGGATCAGCATAGTCCCAAAAGTATTTGATGGCATCTTTTTGTACCAAATCGAGTAACTCGTTATCGGTCAAAACCGTTGTAGGTGGCGTGGGTAAAGGAGTTTCATCTCCTTTAGTTGCTGCTGTTTTTCCGGAGCAGGCGCCAACTACAAACGCGAGTAGCAGTATCATGCAGTTCTTAATCATCGTCATGAAATTAATAGTTTGGGTTTTGAGTAGTGATGCCACCACTTTGTCGAATAAAATTTTGTGGAATAGGGAATACCTCATGTTTGCCTACCACAAATGTTTTTCCATGTTTAGCAAAGGCGCTCACAGCTTGTCCAGTGCGCACTAGATCAAAATAGCGGTCGTGTTCAAAAGCCAATTCTACACGTCTTTCTTTCCAAATCGCGAGTTGTACTTCGCTTTTAGAAAGGGCAGTGGTGTGAGCCAATCCTGCGCGGTTTCTAATTTGGTTCAATAACGGAAGAGCTGCACTAGTTTGTCCTAATTCATTTAATGCTTCTGCCTTCATCAAAAGTACTTCTGCATAACGCAGGTATTTGATATTGGTGTCAGAATTGTCAGCGTCTGTAAAGTTAGACGAATAGGCTTTCAAATTATACGCAGGGTTTTCAACCGTATTAGGCACTATTCTGCCGTCGTACAAGGTGGTGCCTCTAAAAAGGAGGGTAGCATTTTTCCTAAGATCTCCTGCTTCATAAGCGTTGATCAAACTTTCTGAGGGAGTATTGAAGCCCCAACCCCAACCTCCGGCCCCACGAGCGCCTTGTACTTGAGAATATTGTTGGATTCCTTTGGCTGGAATTTCTCCTACACCTTGAATTTCATAAATAGATTCCGCATCGTTTTCGCCTTCGATACGAAACATTTTGGCGTAATCTGGGCTCAAGGAGTAGCCTGTAACAGCAGTACAATGGTCCACCACTTGTTGCCATTTTTTTTGATACAAGCTTACTTTGGCCAATAAGGCATGTGCAGCCCCTTTGGAAGCTCTTGCTTTTTCGTTGCCCGCATAGGCCGATTTTTCTGGTAAAGCAGCTATGGCATCTTTCAAATCATTTTCGATAAAGGCATACACTTCGGTAGTACTTTTACGAGTCAAAAGCATGATTTTATCTTCTTGAGAGGAGGGATTCGGCAAGCGATCTACGATAGGCACGGCACCATAGGTTTTTACCAAAGTAAAATACATCATGGCCCGCAGGTACTTTGCTTCACCAGTCAATCGGTTGCGCAGTGCTTGATCTGCTTTGGTTAATTTCGGTAAGATGTTGAGTGCTTGATTACAGCGGTTGATGCCTACGTAATTTCCGTTGAACACATCTTCTACAGACGGAATGGAAGCATTAAAGGTCAAGGCATCCAAAAGTGCTTTGTCTCCTCCAGTATCTCCGGGTGACGAACCTTTGTCGGCATCATCAGAAGCGATGCTGCTTAGTCCTATCCAAGGAAATGAGGAGACATCGAAATCCAAAAATTTACTGTAAATGGCTGTCACAAACGAGGCAGCTCCCTCATTATTGTTGAACAATTCGATATCGTCAGTAGCAACAGATTCGTTTTGATCTACGTCTAAAAAATCATCAGCACATCCTACAAAAAGGAAGGTGGAGAGTGAAAATAGGGTGATATATATCTTTTTCATCGTATTAAAATTTAATGTTAGCACCAATAATGAAGGATCGTGTGGAAGGATAAGCATCTAACTCGATACCTTGTGAGCCATAAGGATTACCATCTCCATTCAATTCAGGAGAGAAACCGGAATATTTTTGAAAAATAAAAGGGTTGATCACATTGACATACAAGCGACAAGCACTGATAAACTTGTTGTTTATGGGAAGTTTGTAGCCCAATGAAATGTTATTGATTCTGAAGAAATCTCCCGATTCTAAATAATAAGTAGACGCTACCGGTACTTGATTGAAAGGTCCTACTGAAGTTCCTCCCGGGTTATTTGGGGACCAAAAGTTGCTGGCCAAGGAGGCTTCAATGTTTTCTCCTGCAAAGCGTTGTGCTTTTTTACCGTTGTATACTTTACTACCGGCAGTTCCGTATCCATCCACCGAGAAATCCCAGTTTTTATAGGCAACTCCTACAGAAAGTCCAAAATTTGAGGTAGGCAAAATGGACCCTACATATTTTTTGTCGGAGTCAGCTAAGGCATCTTGTGTTACTTTTTGTCCGTTGGCGGTGTGATACAACATTTTTCCATTTGCGGGATCAAAGCCAGCGTAGTCATACATAAAGAAACTCCCAAGCGATTGCCCAACCGAAGTATTGTCTAACAGTTTGGTGTTTTGACCATTGGCTAAACTTCCTCCAATGATAGAGGAAAGCTGTACATCTTGTAAGCCTTGCAATTTATTTTTGTTGTACGAGTAATTACCACCGACCCAGTACGAAAGCGCATCGGTTATTTTGTCATCCCAACGTAAAGATATCTCCAGTCCTTTGTTAGAGACTTCACCAACATGGGCAGGAGACGCCTCATTGATTCCAGAGGTTGCGTAGGGTTTAGTATATAAAATGACATTGGTTGTCGCTTTATCGTACACATCAAAAGTCCCTTTAAATCGGTTGTCAAACATTTCGAGATCAACACCAAAGGAAGCCTCTTGTGTGATTTCCCAAGATAAGCTTGGGTCGATTTGTGAGCTGATGGTAGTTCCTTCATTAAGTATAGAACCTCCCAAATACGCATTCAAACCTGAGGTAAATCCTTGACGATTCAAAGGCACACTTTGATTGCCTAATTTCCCCCAGCCCCCTCTTAACTTCAAGACATTGATGGCGGTTACGTTGGTCATAAAATCTTCTTTTGACACGACCCATCCTAAACCAAAGGCAGGAAAAGTACCCCAACGATAGTCCTTTGAAAAATTGGAAGATCCATCACGACGAAGGGTTCCAGTAAACAAATATTTGTCCATTAATTTGTACTGAAAACGACCAAAATAGGAAGCCAAACGGGTTTGATTGAACATTTCATCTCGGTAACTAATGACATTGGCTGCATTTTCAACACCTACTAATCCCCAGTAATTTTCGTTTGGATTTACATTTTTTCTGGCAATTGTCAGGCGTTCTCGGTTTCCTTTTACCGATGCTTCCATACCAGCGGTGACTTCTAAATCGTGAATGGCACCAAATTTTTTATTGAAAGTAAGGTAGTTCATCAGGTTCCAATTGAAGTATTGCTCTCTTCCTTTGGTTAACACATTGTTGAAATTACTCGTTGGGTAAGCATCAGGAACACGCGTAGGATCTGCGGCCAACCAAATGTTTTTTCTATCTTCAAAATTATAGTTCTTCCAGGTATAAAATTCTCCGTTAAATTGCGAGGTGAATTTTAGCGGTTTGGCAATTTCGTAGTCCAATTTTAATCCTCCTTGAAGCGTGACACTGCGTTGTTGTTCATTAAAAAAGTCCAATTGCGCAACGGGGTTTCCTACATTATTAAAGGAAGATCCTGTTGTGGAAGCCAAACCATTCGCCCCTACAAAAGAAACGCCATATTGACCATTCGGGAAATAAACCGGAACGATAGGCGATTGTTTGTAAGCACTAGTAAAAGCACTCAAGGGTTTTGGAGCGGAATTGGCCGAGGTAAAACTGAAATTCTGATTTAAAGTCAGTTTTTTAGAAATTTTATATTCATTGTTATTTCTAAAAGTAGTTCTGCTGTAATCTAAGCCATTTAAAATCCCTTTCTCTTCGTAGTGACCCGCACTAAAGAAATACTTTACATTTTCGGATGATCCTGAAACTGAAAGGTTGTTTTGAGAATAAACACCCGTTCTTGTAATTTCGTCAAACCAATTGGTATTAACAGGTTGATTTGGCGCAAAAGTTGCATTTTGTAGGGCTGCGTTAGAATATAAGGCATACTGCTCTGATCCCGCCATTTTTACTTTTTTTAGCGTATTTCTAAATCCTGTAAAATGTTCAAATTCTACCGAAACTTTATCGCCTTTTCCTTTTTTAGTACTAATGATTATGACACCATTGGCCGCCCTAGTTCCATAAATAGCTAAAGAGGAGGCATCTTTTAGAATCTCATACGAAGTAATATCATTTGTATTAATGTTCGTGATGTTATCCGTTGGCATACCATCTACCACATACAAAGGGTTTCTTCCTCCCAATGCAGTACCTAGTCCCCTTATTACTACCGATGGCGCGCTACCCGGAACATCTGAGGCGATGACTTGAACACCGGCCGCTTTTCCTTGAATGGCTTGCGAGGCATTTAGAACTTTTACTTTCGTAATTTCTTCCGCTTTGATAGAAGAAATCGAAGTAGTATTGTCTATTTTCTTTCGGGAACCGTACCCAATAATGACTACGTCTTTCAGCAAGGTATCATCCGATTCGTTTAACGTTATTTTCATAAAAGCAGCTGTAGCTTTTACACTTGCGGCTGTAAAACCTAGCATGGAGATTTTTATGAGTTCTCCTTCCTTGGCTTTAATTTCAAAATTACCATCAAAATCTGCTTCTGTCGAAGTGTTGGATGAAGTGGCAACAATTATTGATCCCGGTATTCCTAGTCCTTGGTTGTCTAGGACTTGTCCTTTTATGGTCTGTGCATAAAAATAGGCAGGAGCTAAAAGAAAAAGTAATACACTTAAATATAGATTTCTCATAACATTATAATTAGATAAAGTTGTTGGACAAAATTAGTCAATTACATCGTTGTAGTGAAGGTGCTGGGGTACTACATAGCTACATCAATAGGCTGTTTTTAAGCGTAAAATATCTGTAAATCAATGGTTTGGTATTTTTTTTTATTGAATCGTCACAATAAATGATGTAGTACTGATGTAGTGTGCCGAAGTAGGATTTGTATTGTTTAACTTTTTAGTAGGCCGTATTTTACAGATCCGCTTAAAGGCTTAATAAGAATTTCGTTAAGTTCTCCTCTTGTTTTAATTCCAATTTTTTTCGCAAACGATAACGATGTAATTCTACCCCTCTAAAAGAGATGTTCATCATAGGGGCAATTTCTTTTGAGGAAAGGTTCATTTTTAAATAAATGCAGAGCTTTATGTCTTTGGGAGTCAAATTCGGGAAGGAAGTGCTGAGGTTAGTTATGAATTCTTTGTGAATTTGATTGAGGTTGTTTTCAAAAGCTTCCCATTCGTGTTTGTTGACCGCATTGATTTTGATGACTTTTCGTATGTCGCTTTTGAGTTTACCAAGGTCTGCATCA
This sequence comes from Flavobacterium sp., assembly GCA_051652385.1. Classification (GTDB taxonomy): domain Bacteria; phylum Bacteroidota; class Bacteroidia; order Flavobacteriales; family Flavobacteriaceae; genus Flavobacterium. Next base: position 4,828 of record JBOFUD010000189.1, on the reverse strand, counting down.
GATGCTAAAATAGTTTGTATGTTCTCCATCATTTCAGTTTGTTTGGCGATAGAAAGCGATTTTCCGGCAACCTCAGAGGATTTTGATTGTAATTCTAGCTCCAAAATATGCTTTTCATAAGCCTGAATTTGCAAGTATTTTTCAGTTTGAAATTCAAGTTCCTTCACTTTATTCAGGTGTTTTAATTCCTCCTCTTTTAGTTGTAACTTCTGAATATAGCGAAGTTTGTTCCATTTGTAATACAGGAAGAACAGGACTCCTAAAGCCAATAGGTAAAGGATAATCATCCCTACAGAAAAGTACCAAGGTGGTCTCACAGTAAATGAAAAGCTTTTTACTTTGTGGTAGCGTATGCCGTCGTAATGGAAAAGTGAAAGGGTGTGAGCGCCCGTATTCAAATGGTTTAAAGTAATTATCCCTCTGCGCACGGGAGTAAAAGTGGTTATTTGGTCGAATTTGTAGAATAAATTGGGTTTGTTTGCCCCGTAACGGCCAGAAATGACGTGAATTTTTAACGCTAAATTGTGGTCTATTTTGGCGCCATTTGCGACAGCTATCGTGCTGCTAAAGGCTTCGATTATTGGAACCACAAGCGGTTTTTTTTCAAAATTTAGTGGTAGCGAAATAAAACCATCATCAAGAGTAAGCAAGTACTTGTGCTGTGTTTTAGATATCTTTAAGTTATTACGTACAATTTTTCCTCTGTAGTACTTTTCGGGAATAATATTCCATTGAAACTGCTCAGCATTGGCACGAACATGATACAACAAGTCGCCACTGATGACCAAAAATTGTTGATCATCAATTGGAATGATATCGGTAATATTTTTAAAATTGCTTTGAAACCAAGCGTTATGTTCTAAGGTTCCGGTCAGGGAGTTGAATTCATACCAAGATTGATGGATCAAAAATAGAAGCTTATTACGAAACTCAAATAGTTTGACTCCAAAATCATTTTTAAGACGTGATTTTTGAGTAATATTCTCTATTTTTTTGGTTTGGTACTGCTCATCTATAGTCACACGATAAAGACCACGATATTGGTCGGCCGCCCAAATTTCGTGTTTGTGTATTTGTGCTACATAACGTATTGGCTTATCGAGTTTTTTGATAGGAAAGCTTTCTCCGAAGTTGTTGGGATTTGGGTAGATTCTAATTCCAGCATAGGTTCCTTGTAAATACGATGCATTGACGCGACTTTTCACAAAATTCCAGCCGCCATTTACAGGGTTGATTTTGGTCAATTTTCCCGCACTATCATAAAAAAAAGTGCCGTCATTATGGCCAATTATGAAATCATTCGCTACTTTCGATACGTTCCAAGCGTGTCCCTCGGTATTGGGTAGTGGTTTTAATGTATTTTGTTCAAATTCAAACAAGCCATGATTTGAGGCTATTAAATAGTGGAAAGGTTTGGTTTGTGCCACCGCATAAACCGATCCTAAGGCACCTGAATGATCATTTAAAATCGCAACTGGCGAACTGATTTCAACATGTGAAATTCCATTGTCGAGACCCAACCACAGATCTTTTTCTTTATCCACAAAAATACTCAAGACTGTATTGTTCCGTAGCGCATTTTTACGATGGATAGTTTCATAAGTTCCCCTGCTGAAATCGTAAAGATACAATCCATTTGATCCCGAGCCGATGACCATTTTTTCGGGAGAAACGAACACGGCTTTATTAATGTGTACCTTCTTAAGATGGGTGTTTAAAGGGTCAGGCCATGCTTTGATGCGGTGGTTCTCGGCAACAAAGATTCCGTTTTTTTGTGTAAAAATAAACCACTGCGCGCCTCTTTTTTGTAGGCCATGAATGACGTTGTTTTTAAGCAGTTCCCATCCGGTAATGGGGTGCAGTTTTTGCCCCACCAATTTAAAAATACCTTGCGTTACCGAGGCGACATAAATAGTGTGTTCCACCACAAAACAATAGGAGATTAAAAAGGGGAAAGAGATTTTTGCTACACGCCCATTTTCGTATGAATACAGGGCGTTGAACGATTGAAAATAGAGCCGATTTTTGAGTTTGAAAATTTTCCAAACTTCCTCATTGTCCGTTTCATTAAAGATTTTTTTACCTCTTGAAATGGAGTAATACCTCATTTTTCCATCGCTGCGCTTCCAATACCCAAATTCTTTGTACGAGCCAGAGTAAATGCGATCTTGATCGGAAAAAACAGAACGAATCACGGTTTTATGCGGCAATTGGTATTGCTCCCAAACAACCCCATTATAACGCAGCAAATTATGGTTGTTGGCAAAATAAAGCGCACGGTCTTGCCCCTGCGTCACATCCCAAACCTGATTATCGCCTTGGTAGTTTGTTTTGTCATAATTTTGTACAAAAGGGAGCAATTCTTGGGCGGAGGAAGCCAAACCAGTTAAAATCAAGAAAATGGATATTATTTTTTTCAAAATGATATTTTTTCTATCAAATTTAGTAGCTTTTTATCATAATCATCAGTTTTTAAGTCTATTTTACAATTCTTATAATTATTTTAAGCCTATTTATAGGACGATACTTTTTTAATTCTATATTTGTGCTCGAATTTAGGTGGCGTTTTTTACTTTTTAAAGAACGCATTAAAAGGGAATTAGGTTAAATACCTAAGCTGTACCCGCAACTGTAAGCTATCAAGCTTGTTGTTATCTACAAAACCACTGTTGTACAAAGTGGGAAATTAGAACTTAGAAAATGGAAGTTTTGCTACTTCAGACCGCTAAGTTTTAACTTCTACCTTGCAATGGGAAGGTCAACAACAAGACGCAAGCCAGGAGACCTGCCTTTTTTCATAATCAATAACGAGCTTTCGGGAAAAAGAGTTCAGGAAATTATGACATATTTTAAGACTATTTTTTGCTTTTTAGCAAGCCAGGCGCTTTTAGCCCAAAATGACAGCATCATTCCTTTGAGGGAGGTACTCGTCTCTGATGCTAAATTGCGAAAATTTTCCAGTTCCCAAACTATCTTACGCTTGAATGCGGAAGCTTTGTCGCAAAACAGTGCGCTGCTAACCAATTTACTGAACTATAATTCGGTTCTATATTTTAAGGAGTACGGTCGTGGGATGCTTTCGACCGTAGCTTTTAGAGGGACGACTGCTTCTCAAACCGCTGTAATTTGGAACGGTATCAACATCAATTCGCAAATGAATGGGAGTACCGATTTTAACACACTTTCGGGTTCCGACTATAATTCGGTCGAAATTAAAGGTGGCGGTGGTAGTGTTATTTACGGAAGTGGTGCCATTGGTGGAACGGTTCATTTGAATGCAAATTTAGAGTTCTCGGAGGGTTTTTCAAATGAAGTACGCTACGATTACGGCAGTTTTACTACGCAAGGCGTTCTTTTTAAAAGTAAATTTTCGAATAAAAAATGGTCTGGACAAATTGGTTTTTCCCGCAATAGTTCCAAAAATGATTATCAATATCCCGGTGCTTTTGATTGGAAAGGGCAGCAGCGCTTTAATGAAAATGGGGAGTATTCAGTGGTGGCATTGAATGCAAATTTCGGCTTTAAAATTGCGAATAAACAATGGCTGAAGTACTACGGACAATCCTCTGATACTGATCGTAATATTTCTTTGATCTCTCCCTCAGAATCCAGAACGAAATACAAAAATGATTTCAGTAGAAATTTAGTGGAATATCAAGGTTTTTTTGACCAATGGGCGACCAGTTTTAAAGCAGCCTATCTCACCGAAGGCTACCATTATTTCCCGGATAATACGAGCAATGACTACAGTTTTGGGTCCACAAAAACTTGGATTACCAAGGCCGATGTGAGTTGGCAAGTCGCTTCTTCTCTTGTCGTTAATACTGTTTTGGAGCACAATAGCACCAAAGGCGAAGGCTCTGGTTTTGGGTATCATGAACGCGATATTACAGGTTTGGCGCTATTGATCAAACAGGAAGTGGGGGCCAAATGGCAGAACGAATTCGGGTTTCGCAAAGAGTTTACTACCAATTACAAATCACCGTTGCTATTTTCCTTGGGAAGCGCCTTGCAATGGACGAAAGGATATCAATTAAAAATGAATGCCTCTCACAATTTCCGAATCCCAACCTACAACGATTTGTATTGGGAAGAAGGCGGAAATCCCAATTTGAATCCCGAAAGTTCCTATCAAATGGAATTGGCCAATGTCTTTACTTACAAAAATATCAGCTTGACGCAAACGGCCTATTACAATAAAATTAAAGATTTACTGCGTTGGATTCCCGGAAATAATGGCATTTGGTCTCCTCAAAATACAGATCGTGTTGAGGCGTATGGAGTAGAACTGCTGCTGGCTTGGAAACAACAAGTTGGAAAAAGTATTTGGCAAATCAATGGGACGTATGCGTACACCATTTCCAAAAATGAGGAAACCCAAAAGCAATTGTTTTTTGTGCCTTATCACAAAGCGACTGCCGCTTTGGGGTACAGTTATAAAAAATGGAGCGCCAATTATCAATTCCTATTTAATGGTTTTGTCTTCACGCAGTCCGATAACGATCCTAGCGCTCTCATTCCTTCTTATTCGGTTGCTAATTTGGGCGTAGATTATGAGTTGCCGCTACGGGATTCGGTAAAAATTGGTGCCCAAGTACTGAATGTGTGGAATGAAAAATATGAAAGTCTGGAAAATAGAATGATGCCCGGACGTAATTTTAATTTGTATCTAATCTTTAAATTTTAATATAATGAAGTTAACTCGATTTTTAGTAGTGGCCTTGTCCCTAGGTTTTTTGGTCTCTTGTAGTAATGATGATGATACTACAGAAGTATCCAAGGGAAGTTATGACAACGGGGTGTTTATCTTGAATGAAGGCAATTCCTC
>JBOFUD010000188.1:0-3848 GCA_051652385.1 Flavobacterium sp. | reverse complement strand
CTTTTGCAGAGATTTGGAATGCCTCGCAAAAGAAAATGATTTTGGTGGGCGTGAGTGGTTTGGATGCCAATGCTAAATCGATCAACGTGATTGCCAATGATGATTCGATTATAGTGATGACCGAAACGACTTCGAATATCCATCATCCGAGTTTTGTTAATAACATAGATACAATCATTACGCCGTTTACAAAAGAAGATTTTGAGGATTTTCAACCTGATATTTTGGTGACTTTTGGAGGCATGGTGGTTTCCAAACGCATCAAAGCTTTTTTAAGAAAATACCAACCTAAACAGCATTGGCACATCGATCCTTTGAGAGCTTATGATACTTTTGGAGCCTTGACACATCATTTTGAAGTACATCCTAATACCTTTTTTACGGCTTTTTATCCTTTGGCACAAAAGGTAAAAAGCACCTATTCTTCCCAATTGGCACACGTCAAATATTTGCGAAAGCAAAAACATGATGTATATGTTTCTAAAATGCCGTTTTGTGATTTTACCGTTTTTGATAAAGTAATTTCGAATTTACCTAAAAATTCGCAGTTGCAAATCAGTAACAGTTCGGCTATTCGATACGCTCAGTTGATTGACATTGACCCTTCGATTGAGGTTTTTTGTAACCGAGGAACCAGCGGCATCGACGGAAGTACTTCGACTGCCATTGGAGCAGCTGTAGCTAACGGTAAACCAACGATTTTTATAGGTGGCGATATTGGTTTTTTCTATGACAGTAACGCCCTCTGGAACAAGTCTATTCCGAAAGATTTTAAAATTATTCTCATTAATAATGGAGGAGGAGGCATCTTTAGAATCTTGCCCGGACATAATGAAACACCTGTTTTTAATACTTTTTTCGAAACCTCACACCAATTAACCGCGGAACATTTGGCCAAAATGCATGGATGGAACTATTGCCAAGCTACCGATGAAGAAAGTTTGAGTGTGGCTATTTCTAATCTATTTGAACAAAAAGAAAAACCTTCGATTTTAGAAATTTTTACGCCAACCTTGGAAAACAATAAAATTCTCTTGCAATATTTTAAAGAGTTGCTATAAATAATTGATGTAATGCTGTTTTGAAATGAATAAATGTTTAAATTTGAGTGTGTTAAAGTAGTATCCAACCAAAATTTAAACTTTATTGTATGAGTGCTAGAGAAGAATTAATCGTTAAGTATGCGGCAGATTTAAAAGACAAATGCGGAGTAACTCCTGATATGGATTTACTAACCAAAGTCACTATCGGATGCGGCCCTTCTATTTACAATGCCGATTCGGCTACGGTAGCTGGAAGTCAGCCATCAGAATTAGAAACGGTAAAAAAGAATTTTCTAATTGGAAAACTAGGTCTTACAGACAGTCCAGAATTAGATGCAGCCATTGACGCAGTGATGGAGCAATACGGACGATCGAATGCCAATAAATATAGAGCTGTTGTATATTATTTATTAGCGGTTCATTTCAAAAAAGAAAGTGTTTACAATTAACAAGGACACTTATGTAAAATGAAAGCGCCAATTTGGCGCTTTCATTTTTTAGATAAATTGTGTTTTTACATATTACAGTACACTTGCAACAAGAAAAAGTACCACTAATACAATAACTACTACTTTTAAGTATTTTGAGTTTTTCATGATTTTATTATTTTTTTAAGTTCTCAAAAATATAGATTCTTTTTGATTTTTGACAATCAATCTATTAATTTAACGAATAGGAGTAGGAAAAACTGCTAAACTAGCATGTCCCAAAGCATCTACAGCTTGTACTGCAAAGAAATAATTATCTTTAGAATACGGAATTTCGGCTTTAGTATCTTTTACAAAAACAGCCTTTTGCCAATGGGAAGCACTCGTTTCTCGAATGAGAATCGTGTAACCAAAAACAGGTTTTCCTTGTGGGGCTTCCCATACTAATACAGACGAATTGGTTAAATCTTTGACTTCAATTCCAACCTTTTCTGGGGCTTTTGGTGACCAAGCTAAATTACTGAATGTAGCTAAATTAGAGCAGCTTACTTTACGCATATATTCAAAATCCATGAACTCGGGTAAATCGCCATATTGAATGTTGTTTTCTTTGCGAACATTTTGATGTTGGTGATCATAATTTTCATTCATTTCACAAAAACGAATGGCAGTAAATCCGTTTTGGCTAAAGGGCGTATGATCGCCGCCTCTCAAAAAACGATCATTTCTGTACACCAATTGAATGTCTAATTGAGGCACATATTGATTAGTCACTGTTTTTATGTAACGAGCCAATTGTCGGGACGGACTATCATTGTCACGATTGGTCGCTTTTCTCATTTTGGCCTCTGCCTCCGTTTCGGTATAAGGAATGGTTTCGCTAAACACACGAACTTGAGTGTTATCGCGCAATTGAGTTCCGCTAGATAAGCTATTGCCTATCATGTCATTATTGAGCATGGCGATTAGGTTCCATTTTTGTTCTTTGGCTACATCTGCCAAATGTTTGGCTCCATATAACCCTTGTTCTTCACCTACAACGGTTACAAAAATGAGGGTAAATGGGAATTCTCTTTGGCTCATAATTCTTGCTAATTCCATTACACAAGCCACTCCAGAACCATCATCATTGGCACCGGGCGCATCCGATTTGGCATCCATCACGTCTGAAGCACGAGAATCCAAATGCCCGCTTATAATCAGTACACGATCATCGGTGGGGTCAGTTCCTTTTAGTGTTGCCATTACATTGCCTAGTTCGCTATCCACAGCAATTCGTTTGCCATCGGCTTTAATCGTAAAATAGTCAATTTTTGAGGTCAATCTTCCGTTTGAAGCTAGTGCATATTTGTCAAATTCAGATTTCACCCATCGTTGAGCAGCACCTATTCCACGAGTATTACTTTTAGTATCACTTAAAGTATGTCGAGTTCCAAAAGAAACTAATTTTTTTACAATAGCTTCGAGGTTTTCAGTTTTGACTTCTTGAACCATTTTAGCAATTTCAGGATCAGAAGTTGTGACTTGCGAGTGCAAATTTGGAGCTAAAAAAAGCCATAAAAGGAGTTGAAAAATAACGGTTGGTTTCATGGGAGTTAGTTTGATTTTTTCAAATTTAAACAATTAAAATACTTCTAAGTATTTTGATTTAGAGATTAACACTTGTATACCTTGTAAGCATATAGTGTGAGTATGAAGAATCTCAAAGCTTAATTATTGAATAAAGCAAAGTCTTCGTACCTTTGTAGCTCAGAAAATAGAAGAAAAATGATTGAAATAGGAAAATACAATACCCTAACCATTTTAAGAGATACCAAAGTAGGGTTGTTTTTAGGTAATCCTGAAAAAGACCCAGAAGGAATTCATGATATTCTTTTGCCTAACAAATATGTTCCTAATGAATTTGAAATTGGCGAAGAATTGATTGTTTTTGTTTATCTAGACCATGAACAACGTCCCGTTGCAACAACACTTGAGCCTTATATTTTATTGAATGAGTTCGCATTGTTGCGCGTTAATTATACCAATCAAGTGGGAGCGTTCATGGATTGGGGAATGGAAAAAGATATTTTGGTTCCCTTCAAAGAGCAAGCGCGTCCTATGGAAAAAGGAAAACGCTACTTAGTGTACTTGTACATGGATGAAAAAACAAATCGTTTGGTGGCATCTAGCAAAACCAATCAGTTTTTGAGCAACGATGAGCTTACTGTTGAAAAAGGAGAAGAAGTTGATTTGATTGTTTCGCATATTACCGAAATTGGTATAAATGTGATTATCAATGAGCAACATAAAGGGTTGTTGTACAAAGACGAAGTGTATGATGATGCGATTCGTACAGGCGATAGAATGAGAGGATATATTAAAAATATTCGTCCGG
>JBOFUD010000187.1:0-1623 GCA_051652385.1 Flavobacterium sp. | reverse complement strand
TTGGGCGTGACATGAATTTTGGCATACATTTCAGAAGTACCGTCGCGTTTGCACAAAAACCCAACGTTATATAAATTTCCGCCCTCTAAATACGGCATGCTTCCGCTAATAATGTTGATGTTGTACGAAATGGCAAACTCCTGAAACCGCTTGCGAATAGGGTCTGAATATTTGGCCAATTCGCGTATGGCTGCGGCCTCGGTGAGGTGGTTGTAATCGGCCATTAGAGGCGCGGTGAACAATTCTGGGAACAAGGCAAAATCGCATCCATAGCCTGAGACTACATCGATAAAAAACTCCGATTGTTCGAACAAGGCGTCAAGATTGGCCAGCGAGCGCATTTGCCATTGTATCAAGCCCAAGCGAATGATGGATTTTCCGGTGTTGATTAATTTAGGGCTTTCGTCGTAATAAATATTGTTCCATTCCATCAAAATGGCCACTTCTTTGGACTCTTCATCGCCCTCTAAATAATTTTTGATGACCCGTAAAATATGAAAATCATTGCTCAACTGAAACGATAGTACGGGATCATGCAATTGTTTGCTCCGCACTTTTTCGATATATTTTTTGGGCGACATTTTATCGGCATGCTTGCGGTAATTTGGAATGCGACCTGCAAAAACAATAGCTTCGAGGTTGAGTTGCTCGCACAATTCTTTGCGAGCATCATACAACCGACGCCCCAAACGCAACCCTCGGTAATTGGGGTGAATAAACACATCGATGCCATACAAAATTTCGCCCAACGGATTGTGAGTCGAAAAAGTATAATCGCCAATAACATCCCGGTAATTATGGCGTTTATCGACCATTTTTTTATCGACTATGAGCGACAAAGCCGACCCAACTACTTTCCCATCGGCCAAAATCACCAACTGCCCTTCGGGAAAAATACCGAGCAAACGCTCGATATCGTCGGCACGCCAATAGGAATCTGCCATTTCGGGATAGGATTCTACCATCGAGTTCTTGAGTTGCTTATAATCCTCAAACGCCAAATTGCGCAATTCTACTTTTTTGATTTTCGTTTGCATAGGGTGTGGGGTTTTAGGGGGTTGGTGAATTGGTTTTTTAAGAGACGGAGTTTAATTTTGTTTCGCTTCTACGACGATTGTCTTAGCCCAAATATCTCCTATACGTTGATTCCTATCTGTATTTATTATCGCCATTATTCCAAGCAATCCAAAAGGAAACATATCTATTGGATCTAATACGTGCCTTTTTATAGATTGACCCAATGAAAGTTCACCATTGTTTTTTGTCAACGATTTTGGTCGTAACCCTACAATTGAATTTCCTAAAGTAGCACCAAAAAAGGTTTCAAATACCACTAAAAAAACAAACCAAAATAGTATTGGAACTAGGGCCAGAAAACCTGTTACAGAATAACCACCTTCTTCGTTTGGTTCACCAAATGCTGAGATAAATGCATAGAAAAAAGCATAAATAATTGCGTAATCAATGAGTCCTGCCAAAAAACGCTTAGTGAGATTTGGTTTTAAATTTGTGTTCTCCATTTATTGTTTTGAATTTAAAATTAACTCGATGGATGCTTCATCAACGAGTAAGTGCGTTAGTATTTTTTTTGCTAAAACTTTATCAGATTGCATTGCTTTGTCA
>JBOFUD010000186.1:0-4429 GCA_051652385.1 Flavobacterium sp. | reverse complement strand
AAAATTCAAAAAAAATTCTCCAAATAATCGAAATTACTGGAGAATTAATGATTTTTAGAACAAAAAAATTATTTATGCACGAATCTTATTTATTGCCTTTTTCAAAATCAGCTACAAACTGTGCCAATCCAATATCTGTCAGTGGGTGTTTCAACAAACCGTAAATAGCAGAAAGGGGCCCTGTCATTACATCGGCACCTAATTTTGCGCAATTTACAATGTGCATCGTATGGCGTACCGAAGCCGCTAAAATCTGAGTTTCGTAACCATAGTTATCATACACCATGCGAATCTCTTCAATAAGACCCAAACCATCAGTTGAAACATCATCCAAACGACCCACAAATGGCGAAACATAAGTAGCGCCTGCTTTGGCAGCCAAAATAGCTTGACCAACAGAAAACACAAGGGTTACATTGGTTTTAATTCCTTTATCAGAAAAATATTTTGCCGCCATCACCCCTTCTTTAGTCATGGGTAATTTTACCACAATTTGCTCATGCAAATCTGCCAATTCTTCACCTTCTTTGATCATTCCATCGTAATCCAAAGCATTTACTTCGGCACTTACATCACCTTCAACAAGGTTGCAAATATCCACATAATGCTTAAGGATATTATTTTTCCCAGTAATTCCTTCTTTAGCCATCAAGGACGGATTTGTAGTCACTCCATCCAAAACGCCTAACGCTTGTGCTTCTTTAATCTGTGCTAAATTAGCGGTGTCAATAAAAAATTTCATACTATTATTTATATTTGATTGTGTTCCTTACTTTGGGCGTGACCGTATTTACAAAAGGCGCAACAACCCTACCGTTTATAGGCGCCTTTTGCAAATACGGTCGGGCTATACGCACTACTTCGGTAGTTAGCTTCTATCCCTCACGCAATTTTTCGCAAAACTACAACTTATAATTAGGTAACAGAATTCTTTTTATTTAATTCTTTCAATTCATCTCTAATCCCCCTTAAGGATATTTGATAAATCCTCATTGTAAAGCCCTGGATTATTGGTTTTGTCATGAAAAGCCAGTGCTGTCTTTCGGTTAAAATATCAAAAAGACACTTCAGTAAGGTCTTTTAAAACTAAAGGGGAAAGTCTAAATTCATTTCCTTAGTTTACAATTTATAATGGTTCATTAACATTTTTTCGTAAACTTTATCAGGTAATATGCGTTTTAAAACAATTGAAAATTTCTGCATAAACTCCCCAACTTTGTAATGGATTTTGGGATCTGGATTTTGAATAATACGATACACTGCTTCGGCCATTTCATTTGGATTGCTTCCATTATCTACATGTTCATTCATCGCTTCAAGTGTTCTCTTGTAAACCACTTGATAATCTGAACCTTGAATCACAGGAGCATGATACCGCCCTGCAGCAATATTGGTAGCAAAATCTCCCGGCGCTACATTGGCAATCTGAATACCGAAATCTTTAACCTCCATTCGCAAAGCTTCTGTAATCAATTCCAACGCACCTTTGGATGCCGAATAAACACTGCGATAAGGTAATCCCATATAACCCGCTATAGAAGTTACATTGATAATCAAACCCGATTTTTGAGCACGCATGTGCGGCAAAGCAGCTTTTATCACTTCGATGGGACCAAAAAGATTGATCTCAAAATTATTTTTAATTTCCTCTGTTGGAATTTCTTCTAAAGGACCCGTGATTCCAACTCCAGCATTATTTATCACAACATCTAATTTGCCGGAAATTGCAATAATCTTAGCAATCGCTGCTTGAATAGAATCAGGATTTCTTACCTCTAAAGCAAGTAACGGAAAAATCGAATTCGTTATTCGTTCCGGATTTCTACTGGTACCATACACCACAAAACCTCTATGGTGCAAAAATTCTCCAATAGATTTCCCAATACCAGAAGAACCTCCCGTAATCAACACCACTTTACTCATAACTGACTTTTTATTTTTAAATCTATTGTCAAATCTACTTCATTTATGATTTCGAAATGCCCTAAAATAAAAAAATCCTCCCGAAGGAAGACGCTTTTTTGTAATTTTATAAAAAATGGCAAGCGACCTACATCGCACCGCTCAACCGCTTACCCTTGCTATGTTCCCATCCTGGGGGAGTCTGCAGGAGCTGGTCGTGTAGGACTTGCCGCTGCAAATATACAATCTTTTTATATTTTTGCAAGTACTTTGGCTCTTAAAATTATCGTTGTATATTGCCTTACTTTAAAAATTTAATCATGAAAAAACTCAACTTCCTAGCTTTCATTTTATTAGGAATTTTGCTTGCCACGTGCGGAGATACAAAAAAAGGTGAAAATTCTGTTTTCAGTATTGATAATTCTGCATTTAAACCCTATTACACCCCAAAAGATGTAGTAAAAATTGGTGTTTTAAATCCTAACTCCAAAACTATTGATAGTATTGTTTATTATATCAATGACAAAAAAATCGGAACTAAAACCGGAAACGGATCAACAGCGTTTACTCTCAATACTCAAAAATTAGGCTACCAAAACATCAAAGCATTGGTTTATTTTGAAGGAGAAAATTCCGAGGCAACAGCTAGAATTGAATTAGTTTCTGATGTTCAACCAAAATTGCTAAACTACACTATCGTTAATACATTTCCCCACGACACCACCGCCTACACTCAAGGTTTAGAGTTCTACAGAGACACTCTTTATGAAGGAACAGGAAATGGTCAGGGAGAAAGTGGAAAAAGAGGTATTTCTAGTTTACGAAAAACAGATTATAAAACTGGCAAAGTGTATAAAAAAGTAGAACTTCCGCAAGAAATTTTCGGCGAAGGAATTACCATTCTTAATAACAAAGTATACCAATTAACTTGGCTTAACAAAGAAGGCTATGTTTACGATGCGGATACTTTCAAAAAAGAAAAAACATTTCCTTATTTTAAAGAAATGCAAGGTTGGGGACTAACTTCTGACGGAACAAATTTATACATGACCGATAGTACTGAAAACATTCATATTTTAGACCCTAATACTTTTCAACCAATTGACAATATTTTCGTCTATTCCTTGAATACCAAAATCAAAGGCGTTAATGAATTGGAATGGGTAAATGGCAAAATTTATGGTAATGTCTATCAAAAAGATGCCATTGCAGTAATTAATCCAAAGACAGGAGCCGTAGAAGCCATTTTAAATCTGGCTGAACTAAAGAAAAAAATCACACAAGGAATGGATACCGATGTATTAAACGGTATTGCTTACGACTCAAAAACAAAAACATTTTTTGTAACCGGAAAAAACTGGGACAAAATGTTCGAAATAAAAGTTTCAGAATAAAAAAAATAAAAATAGCGAGCAAATTTCACAGATTTCATGGAGGTACTCCTGTTTATTTTTGAAATTTGTGTTTACACCTTTCACTAAATGACAACATTAATTGTAAATATAAAAGAACTTCTACAGGTACGAAATAGTGCTATTATAAAGGTCTCCGGGGCTGAAATGGCTATTTTGCCCACCCTAAAAAATGCTTTCTTACTCATAGAAAACGATTTGATTTCTGATTTTGGTGTTATGGATAATTTGCCAAATATAAAGGCTGATGAAGTTATTGATGCCGCCGGAAAAATAGTATTGCCGAGCTGGTGCGACAGTCATACCCACATTGTTTATGCTGGAAACAGGGAACAAGAATTTGTAGATCGCATCAATGGTTTAACCTATGAAGAAATTGCCAATCGCGGTGGTGGAATTCTAAATTCTGCCCAGAACTTAAATCAAACTTCAGAGGAAGAATTATATTTACAATCCGAGAAACGTTTACAAGAAATTATGCAACTTGGTACCGGTGCCGTTGAAATAAAATCAGGATATGGTCTAACCGTTGCAGGCGAAATGAAGATGCTCAAGGTCATCAAACAATTGTCGCAAAATTACCCAATCACAATTAAAGCGACATTTTTGGGAGCTCACGCCTTCCCTACCCTATACAAAGAAGATAAGGAAGGTTACATTGATCTAATTATCAACGAAATGTTGCCGCAAATTGCCGCCGAAAAACTAGCCGATTTTATTGATGTATTTTGCGAAAAAGGTTATTTCACGGTTGCGCAAACCGAAAAAATCTTAATTGCGGCTATTCAACATGGCTTACAACCAAAAATTCACGTCAATCAATTCAATTCTATTGGTGGGATTCAAATTGGAGTTCAATATAAAGCACTTTCAGTAGATCATCTTGAAATAATGACTAGCGAAGACATTCAAGCTTTAAAAAACACCGACACAATGCCGGTTGCTTTGCCATCGTGTTCCTATTTTTTGAGTATACCCTACACTCCGGCAAGAGCCATGCTAAAAGAAGGACTCCCCCTTGCTTTGGCTACAGATTATAATCCTGGATCGACTCCGTCTGGAAACATGAATTTTGTAGTATCAACTGCATGTATCAAAATGAAAATGACCCCCGA
>JBOFUD010000185.1:0-2460 GCA_051652385.1 Flavobacterium sp. | reverse complement strand
GTACGGATTAAAACCAAATTCTTTCATACACTCTGTTCTAATGTGGGCAAGAATTTTCGACAAATTGCCTGTGATGTTGGTCATCCAAGTGGTTTTAACCGACCAGAAAAAAATCACCATTCGGCCATCGATTTTGTATCGTTTTTCGTCGGGAATGGCCGCGATGGCTTTTTTAAGGTTGAAATCCCAAATGTATTTATAGTTTTCAACATCGCCGCAATCAAATGGAGGATCTGTACCTATTGCACCTGTTAAAAAATAATTTCTACTAGAAGTCCACGAATTAGGGCAATCGTCAAAAATGGCCAGCTTAAAATTGTCAGCTCCCCGAGTAGTCATTGCTGTAACTAATTTCTGAATGTGCACTGGGTTGCCATTCCCATTATCTGGGCGGGTTGGTTTTTGATCTCCTCTACTAAGCAATGCGATATAATCAAGACCGGAATAATTAATTTCTTCCGCCATATTTTCCCACCATTGTCTCATTCTATGCCAATCTCCTCTGTCTCCCGGAGGAATAGGATCTAAAAATGGTAAATTGTCTGTTACAATAGAATTGTTGTTCGGGTAGGCGCGGTGTCCTCCATAAATTTCTTGGTATTGCCAAGCAAAGGTGGCTCCTACATCCTGCGAATGCAGCGAGGAACTACATAAAAAGAGCGTTATAAAAATAAGCCGAAGTATTGATAATTTATGTTTCATAGATTTTTGTATTTGTATTCTATTCTGTGGTTCTTCCATTATTTATTTTACGATTAACTTTTTGATGATTTGTGTGCCACCGGAGGCTATCGACACAAAATAAATGGATTCATTGAGGTTTTTAGAAAGATTTAATTCTATATGTTTTAAGTTGGTTGTTTGAGTTTGGTAAATAGTTTGTCCCGTCAAATTCATTACGGTAACTGTAATGTCATTTGAGTTTTCGAAACCCGCTAAGTCAATTTTTAAAACACCCTCTTTGAATGGATTCGGATATATGTTTACGGTCTTTTGATTTGGAACATCAAAGGAATTAGTTCCAAGATTTACAGTATTAGTAACTACCAATTCATCAAAATTTCCTCCGTTCGAGCCTATCGAAGTCAGTTGTATTTCGTTTGCTCCAGCATTCAAATTTTGTTTGCTCATTACATTTTGCCAATTTGACCAAGAGGAGGTAACTGGGAAAAATAATGATGCCACGGCTACTGTTCCATTTACTCTTAATTCTAGCGGTCTATTGCCGCCAAGAAGCGCATATCTAAAACTCAATTCATATTCACCCGCAGCAGGAACGCTTACCGTCCATTTGATGAAATCCCCAGTATTGTTCGCAAAGTCTAAAAAGCTTGTGCCGTTATAACCTACTTGATTTGTGACTGCTTTTGGACCATTAAATACTGCTTCCTCAGCTTGGAGCGTGATGACAGTAGTTGGGTTTTCAATGGAAATCGCTGAAGTTGCTATTTTGGCCCCATCTTCTGTAGTTACAGTAATCGTTGCTGAACCAATATTGATGCCCGTAACCAATCCAAATGCATCGACAGTTGCAATTGATGGATCGCTACTAGTCCAAGTTACTTTGGTGTTGGTAGCATAAGAAGGGGTTAAGGCGGCTTCTAATTTTAGAGTTTTAGTTTTGATAATGTTTGCCGTGGTTGGAGTTACCGCTACAGTGGCTACACTCACAGGTCCTGTGTTGAGGTTGGTTCTTGTGAAATAATTAATATCAGGCGAACCCGAAGCTATTGTCAATCGTACAGTACGCGCACTATTAGTGCCATTTATATAATTTCCGGCGTTGATAGTCGTCCATACATTAGCAGTCGCAGGAAGAGTCACTGTAGGTTGCGCAATGCCATCAATGGAAATAAATACCGAGGCTGCAGCAGTCGATTTGTATCTAATTTCGAATTTATTTTCAGGAACCAACGGCAATTCTCGCCATTCCATCCATTCGTTGGCTTGGGTATTGGTGACTGACCATCCCCCTTTTACATCAGTGCTTTTTACCACATCAAGATCGCCGCGATCCAAGAATGCACCACCACTATTTCCGGGAGTCAAATCGGAGTGAAAATCACAAGCTTCGACTTCCATTTTTAAATGGATAGGAAATGGATTTTTGGAGTAACTTCTCAGTATATTGAGCCTTTGATTGGCATAATCATAGAAAGTATGGGTTCCTTCGTCGGTGCTTCGCCATAAGGCTGCCGATTCGGCCGCATCTGTAAATCCTTCAATTAAAGTGGTCATTGCACCCTGCTTTACTGTATTGTCGAGACCCACTTTTAACCTTTTTCCTTTATCGGCTGTGCCCATTGATGGATCTAAATACGTCGAAGGGCTTGCTGGGGAACCAAAGCCGGGAACCGCAACGCCTGTTTTTTTACCATTCCAGTTCGTCAGTGTGTACCCATATTGACCAGACGAAGAAAACCAGTCGTGTACCGCATCAAAAGTTCCAGAGGTTTTTAA
>JBOFUD010000184.1:0-3751 GCA_051652385.1 Flavobacterium sp. | reverse complement strand
AAAACTTCAAGATTTATGCCGCTTTTTACCGATTTAGTTTTGACGAAAAGGAAGGTTTTAAAAAAGATTGGACTCAGGCCGTCGACAAACTAACTGGAACAGGAACTGATTTATGGCTCATTACTGGAGAAAAAAAAGTCGGCCTCACCCCAGAATTATTGGAAAATGAAATGAAAGCTCTTGTTGATTATGCCGCTAAAAAATCTCTAAAAGTTACCCTCTATCCGCACAGTAAAAATATGATTACCACAGCTGAAGAAGCGCTTGTTTATGTAAAAAAAGTAAATCGATCCAACTTTGATTTGGCTGTACATACCTGTCACGAAATTCGTGGAGGCAACGCTAACCGAATCGAGGAAGTTTTAGAAAAAGTAAAAGATTATCTGGGCTACGTAACCATTGCCGGAGCGGATAACATTCCGAATCTTTCAACTAACGGCGGTGAATGGGAAACCTCTACTTTAAAACCTTTATACCGCGGAAATTTCGATTTAACTCGAGTTTTAAAAAAACTGAGAAGTCTAGACTACAAAGGTTCCATTGGTTTTATCAACCACCGCATCATAGAGACTCCAGATAGTTATTTGCCTTTATCAAAATCAACCTATGACAAATGGATTCAAGATTTGAATGCCTTGCCCTCGCAACCTTTTGACGCCCCCGACCAATGCACTTGGCACGCTCCAAGTAAATCCTGGTTCGTATCGAATTTGGGCGGAGGAATTTCATTGGAAAAAGACAGTTACGGATGGATTTCCAGACTGGACGAAAAAGGCAATGTTGTTGACCCCTTTTGGATTGGGCTAAACGAGCGTATGCACGCACCTTCGGGGATGATAGCCAACGAAAAATATCTTTTTGTTTGTGACCGTGACGGCGTACATCAAATTGATATTTCGCAACAAAAAATCACCAATTTTTATCCCATTCCGCAAGGCAAATTTATTAACGATATTGCTTTAGCAGAAAACGGCGATTTATATATTTCAGATTTTTTTGCCAACCGAATTTACCGATTGCCACAAAAGTCCCGTATCGCTGAAGTTTGGCTAGAAACAGATCGTTTGGAAACACCCGACGGGCTTTATATGGACGGCAACAAACTCATTGTGGCATCTTGGGGTGTATTGAGTGAGCCGGGAACTTTCAATACATCCAAAAAAGGCGATTTGTTAAAGATTGATTTGAACACCAAAAAAATTGAGGTCATTGCCAAAGAAGTTGGAAACTTGGAAGGAATTACAAAAGCTGGCAACAATTATTATATCACAGACTGGGCTGCTGGGAAACTACTGAAAGTCCAGGCAGAATCAGGTGTTGTCACCGAGTTGCTTTCAGGATTGAAAAATCCAACCGACCCGGGATACGCCAAAGAATTAGGGATTTTATCTTTTCCGCAACACACCGGAAGTCAAGTCTTGTTTATGAATTTGGAAACAACCAACAAAACAAAATGATAACCCACGCAAGTTGGCCTGAAACAACTAAATAAATTCTCAGCTCACTTTTGAGCATATCGACCCACTAGTAAACAGTTACCATTGAAGCAATTAAAAAAAAACTAAAAAACAAACTGCCTCGGTGCACCGCCCCGGCGGTATTAAAGAAATAATAGCTACAGATTTTCAAAAATCTTTTTAATCTGTGAATCTGTGGCAAAAAAAACGAAGCAGAGCTTCGAGGAATTAAACCTAGAGAGATTAAAAATGAAAATAAAAGGAATGCGCTGGGTAATTCTCAGTTTAATAGTTTTGGTCACAGTGATTAATATTTTAGACAGAGGCACGCTCAATTATATGTGGCAAGATGCCAAAGACAAAGAAACGGGGCTTGTCCTTCAAAAAGGGATAGCGTCCGAATTAGGCATTATTTCAGCAGATATGCCTCCTGAGGAACAACAACAAAAGGGGAAAGAAGCTTTTGCATTAATCAATATCGCCTTTATGATTTCATATGGCATTAGTCAATTGGTTTCAGGAGCAATGTACGACAAAGTGGGCACTCGAATGGGTTTCACTATTTCGGCTATAATTTGGGGAGGAGCAATCGCACTAACTTCAATGGTAACAGGGATTCGACAACTGACATTTTTTAGAGTAATGTTGGGACTCGGTGAAGCTGGACCTTGGCCTGGAACCACCAAATCGAATGCCGAATGGTTTCCAATCAAAGAAAGAGCCATTGCCCAAGGTTTTTTCGGAGCAGCATCCTCTTTAGGAAATATACTGGTTCCCATCATAATCCCTTTGCTTTTCATCTCGTATGGATGGCGAAACGCTTTTTTAATTTTAGGTTTAATTTGCATTCTTTGGATACCATTATGGCTTTTTATCAATAAAAGTACAATGCAAACGCATCCTTGGGTTACGGAGGAAGAGAAAGTCTACATTCTCAATGGGCAAGGCGAAGCAGCAAAAGCAGAGGCTAAAGCAGTCAGTATTTCCAGTTTACTCCGTCAAAAAAGTAGTTACTCCGTAATTCTAAGCCGCTTTTTTCTAGATCCAATTTGGTGGATGTTTATGACTTGGCTTCCTATTTATTTGCAAGAAGCCTACCATTTGAATCTTCAAGATGTTGCTGCCGTGGCTTGGATACCATTTGTGGGTGCAGCCATAGGGAGTTTGGCTGGTGGATGGTGGGCTGGAAGGCTTATCAATACAGGAAGAACTGCTGTAAAAGCTCGAAAATCGACTATTTTGATAGGTTGCATCCTCATTGTACCCGGAATGATCGGAGCTGCCTTTGCTCCTTCTGGATTATCCGCTTCACTAATGTTGATGCTAATCCTCGGTGGATTTCAATTTGCAATGACCAACATTCAAACCTTGCCTAGCGATTTCCATTCGGGAAAAACAGTGGGTTCATTGGCTGGATTAGGAGGTGCTGCTGCAGTACTTGGTATAGTTATTTCCACGTATTTAGTACCCATTCTTACCGAAGGCGGCAACTGGATTCCGTTCTTTGCAATGGGACTTTCACTGATTCCTTTATCCCTCATCTCTGTCTTTGCTTTTTGTCCAAAAAATGATATTAAAATCTGAAATAATGAACCCTAAAGAGTCTATAAAACTGACCCAAACACCCTTAAAACAAATCTCAAACCGAGTTTGGCGAACGTATTCCGGTGGCGCATTAATCGATAGATGGAAGGGTGCTGCCGATGAAAATGATGGTAATTTACCTGAAGAATGGATTATGTCAACTATTTCGGCAAGAGGCAAAAATCGTCCCGCCGATGAAGGACTTTCGAAAGTAACAACTCCACTGGGAGAAGTCACGCTAAATGAATTGATTGCATCTAATCAAGCCCTTTTTTTGGGTGAAAAGATGGCAAATAAATATGGTACAACCGGGGTACTGATTAAAATGCTCGATTCGAAGGAACGGCTCACAATACAAGTCCATCCCGACAAAGAATATGCTCGATCGATGCTAAATTCCGCTTTTGGAAAAACAGAATCTTGGTATATTTTGGGCGGTCGAGAAATTAACGGAGAAAAAAGCACCATTTACCTTGGATTTAAAGAAGGGGTTACCATTGAAAAATGGACTGCACTTTTCGAAAGTCAAGATATTGAAGGAATGCTCAACTGCCTGCATCGCATAGAAGTGCAACCTGGCGATGCCTTTATGATTTATGGCGGCGTTCCCCACGCCATTGGCAGTGGATGCTTTTTGTTGGAAGTCCAAGAACCCACAGATTACACAATGCGTGTAGAAAAAATCACTCCCGGTGGACTAACCATTAGTG
>JBOFUD010000183.1:0-4127 GCA_051652385.1 Flavobacterium sp. | reverse complement strand
GATTTAGGATGATATTGACTTCTTTGGAAGTGAGCAATATTTTTTGATTCATGGTATAATTTTGTTTGGTGCACAAATATACAAATTTCGAATTAGCAATAAATAGGAAACGGCATAAAAGTAAAACACTAAATGGAATCTGAATAATGACCTATTTAAACCCAGATTCCGCATTAGAAATCTACTACAACTGAATTCTTCTGCAAAACCAAGAACTTACTCCCATTTTTAAATTCAAAATACAAAAGTATTACATCTTCAAAAATAGTCCGTGAGCTCTTGTTTTTATTGAATAATTCAGTTTCGCAACGAAGTCTAATGCGGAATCTGGGTTAAACATAAAAAAACCTTTCATTTCGAAAGGTTTTTTGTGAAATTATTTAGCATACATTTTAACTCGTAACTCTTGGACTTTTTCGTCATCTAAGTACTCATCAAATGTCATATAACGATCAATGGCGCCATTGGGTGTAAGCTCTACTACTCTATTTCCGACGGTTTGTGCAAACTCGTGGTCATGAGTGGTAAAAATAACCGAACCTTTAAAGTTCTTCAATGAATTATTAAAAGCGGTAATAGACTCCAAATCCAAGTGATTGGTTGGTTCATCAAGCATTAAAATATTAGCACGTTCCATCATCATTCTAGACAACATACAACGAACTTTTTCACCTCCAGAAAGCACACGGCTTGTTTTTAAAGCCTCTTCACCTGAAAAAATCATTTTTCCAAGAAACCCTCTAATAAAAACTTCATCACGTTCTTCCTCTGTTTTGGCATATTGACGCAACCAATCGACAAGAGTGTAATCGTTTTCAAAAAACGAATGATTTTCGCCTGGCAAATAGGCTTGATTTGTAGTTACGCCCCAATCAAATTTACCTGCATCGGCTGTTTGGTTTCCATTTAAAATTTCGTAAAATGCTGTTGTAGCACGAGAATCTTTGGAGAAAAGAACAATTTTATCGCCTTTAGCCATATTCAAATCTACTCCTTTAAACAAAACCTCTCCATCAACAGAAGCGCTCAACTCTTGAACATTCAATATTTGATCTCCCGCTTCTCGATCTTGGTCAAAAATAATAGCAGGGTAACGACGGCTGGATGGCTTAATTTCAGAAATATTCAATTTAGAAATCATTTTCTTACGAGAAGTTGCTTGTTTGGATTTCGCAACGTTGGCGCTAAAACGACGAATAAATTCTTCTAATTCTTGTTTCTTTTCTTCGGCTTTTTTGTTTTGTTGTGCACGTTGTTTTGCGGCTAATTGACTTGACTCGTACCAAAAAGTATAATTTCCTGAAAAATGACTAATTTTATTAAAATCGATATCTGAAATATGTGTACAAACCGCATCCAAAAAGTGTCTATCGTGAGAAACTACAATCACCGTGTTTTCATAATTGGCCAAGAAATTTTCTAACCAAGCAATGGTTTCAAAATCCAAATCGTTGGTAGGCTCATCCATAATCAATAAATCAGGATTTCCGAATAATGCTTGAGCCAAAAGCACACGCACTTTCATTTTCCCCTCTAAATCACTCATCAAAGTATAATGATTATCCTCGGTAATCCCCAAATTGGATAGCATAGCAGCGGCATCAGAATCAGCATTCCATCCATTCATTTCTTCAAATTGCACCTGCAATTCTCCAATTCTGTCTGCATTTTTATCGTTATAATCCAAGTAAAGTTCGTCCATCTCTTTTTTTACAGCGTACAAAACTTTATTTCCCATCATCACGGTTTCAAGAACAGTTTGCTCATCAAACATGTTATGATTTTGATTTAAAACCGACATTCTTTTTCCTGGTTCTAAATGAATGTTTCCTGAAGTTGGATCCATTGTACCAGAAATTATTTTTAAAAAGGTAGATTTTCCAGCACCATTGGCACCAATTACTCCATAAATATTTCCGTGAGTAAAAGTGGTGTTTACTTCGTCGAATAAAATTCGCTTGCCAAATTGTACTGATAAATTATTAACTGTTAACATGTATTACTTCTTTTAAAAATTTTTGCAAAAGTACAAAAATAGCTTTGTTAATTCTTAATTTACAGTGTTTCTTTTATGAATACCACTTTCTATCAACAAAAAAAACGCCTCTTTAACTACAAGAGGCGTTCATAATAATTGCGCGTAATCTATTTGATAAATTCTATTTTCTGAACTTCTTCTTCGTTGATACTATCAAAGAAACCTTGATCGTTCATCCAATCATCGCTAAATACTTTGCTCATATACCGGGAACCATGATCTGGAAAAATGGCGATCACATTGCTGTTTTCATCAAATTCTCCTTCTTCGGCATATTGTTTTATGGCTTGCAAAACAGCTCCAGAAGTGTACCCAACAAAAAGTCCTTCTTTTCTAGCTAATTCTCGCGTAGAATGCGCACTTTCCTCATCGGTAACTTTTATAAACTTATCGATAACCTCAAAATCTGTGGCGGTTGGAATTAAATTCTTCCCCAAACCTTCTATACGATAGGGATAAATTTCGGCATTGTCAAATTCTTTGGTTTCGTGATACTTTTTCAACACCGAACCAAAAGCGTCAACCCCTAAAATTCTTATACTAGGATTTTGTTCTTTTAAATATTTAGCCGTACCCGAGATAGTACCTCCTGTTCCACTGCAAGCAACCAAATGTGTTATTTTTCCATTAGTTTGTTTCCAAATTTCGGGTCCGGTCGTCAAATAATGGGCATCAATATTTAATTGATTAAAATACTGATTGATATAAACAGAACCTTTGGTCTCTTCATGAAGTCTTTTGGCTACATTATAGTAAGAACGTTCATCATCCGCTGAGACATGAGCTGGACAAACATAAACCTTTGCTCCTAAACTCCTAAGCATATCAATTTTATCCTTGGAAGACTTAGAACTAACTGCCAAAATACAATTGTAACCTTTGATAATACTTACCATTGCTAAACTAAATCCAGTGTTTCCCGAAGTAGTCTCAATAATCGTATCTCCTGGAGTAAGAATTCCCTTTCTTTCAAATTCTTCTATAATAAACAATGCAATTCTGTCTTTGGAGGAATGCCCCGGATTGAAAGCTTCGACTTTTGCATAAAACCTTCCTTCAATACCTTGCGTAACACTATTTAGCTTAATAAGAGGTGTGTTTCCTATTAATTCTAAAACATTATTATAAGCGTTTATTTCTTCTTTCATAAAAAAATAGTTAACCTTAGTTGTTAAATAAACAAGGGTATAGATACAAATCTAACAAAAAAAATCAATTACTTCTTAATTTTCTCTAAATCTAGCAAAAAACTAAACTCTTTAGCCAGCTCTTTTAGCGACTCAAATCGACCAGAAGCCCCGCCATGACCGGCATCCATGTTGGTGACTAAGTAAAGTACTGTATCATCATTTTTCATTGTTCTTAGTTTTGCTACCCATTTTGCCGGCTCCCAATATTGAACTTGAGAATCATGCAAGCCTGTTGAAACAAACAAATTTGGATATTTTTGATGTTTTACATTATCGTATGGTGAGTACGACAACATATACTCGTAGTATTTCTTGCTGTTAGGATTTCCCCATTCATCATACTCTCCTGTGGTTAATGGAATACTATCATCCAACATGGTCGTGACCACATCTACAAACGGCACTTGCGCTATTACACCGTGATACAATTCAGGAGCCATATTTACCACTGCCCCCATTAACAAGCCGCCGGCAGACCCACCTTCGGCATACAAATGGTCGGGTGAGGTATATTGTTGTGCAATTACAAATTTGGAACAATCAATAAAATCGGTAAAAGTATTTTTCTTTTTTAGCAATTTTCCGTCTTCATACCATTGTCGTCCTAAATCTTCTCCCCCACGAATATGAGCAATGGCATAAATAAATCCTCTATCCAGTAATGTTAAACGAGTGGAAGAGAAATAGGGTTCCATGGTATTTCCATACGAGCCATAGGCGTAAAGTAATAAAGGATTTTTACCGTCTTTTTGCACCGATTTGTGATACACCATAGAAATTGGCACTTTGGTTCCATCAGTTGCTGTAGCCCAAACACGTTCTTCAGTGTAATTATTTTTATCAAACTTGCCTCCCAAAACCTCTTGTTCCTTTAAAACTTCTTTGGTTTTGGTAGTCAT
>JBOFUD010000182.1:0-3509 GCA_051652385.1 Flavobacterium sp. | reverse complement strand
TACGTACGCTCGCTTTCTAAGTTTTAATTTAATTTGTACGATAACATTAGTCCACCGCGGTAGGGCAACCATTCGCCGCTTTTGTTCCAGTTTTTGGCTTTGTCATAGCGGCCGGGAGTGCCATCGTTGTAGTATCCTTTGTAAAAACCTTGATGCCAACCACCGCCTACAAAAGCGTCCAAAAGGATCTTGTCTGAAATTTTGAAGTTGTAGCCCACTGTTGCACCCAAACGATAGCCAAATCCATCTTCATACTTGTTGGTGTTCCAATAATTCCATTTTTGAATTTTATAAACATCGGGACCTGCATGACCTCCAAAATACCAGCCGTTGTATTTTTCTTTAAAATGATATCGAACCTCAGGAGTAAAAGTGTAAAACTGCATGGGATGATGGCCATCAAATGATTTCCAAAACGAGGTCATAACATCAAAATTAAAGGTTAATTTTTTTCCAATGCTTGTTTCGATGCCAATATTCGGGACGCCCACTAGTGCGGTGGCTCCATTGAGTTTAAGGTAGGTTTGGCCAAAACTACTAGTAACGACTAAAAATATAAGAATGGCAAGTGTGTGTTTCATGTGGGTTTGATTTTCGGCAAAGGTAAATCTTATTTTGAGAAAATTCTGAAGGGAATAGGGATTAAAATTAACCAAGTGTTGATTTTTAAACTCAAAATCAGCAATCCTCGGAATTTTGATTGTTTAAAAGCGATACTTTCCACCCAAATAAAAATTTCTTCCAGCAGCGTTTATACCTGAAGCAAAGGTCCGGTATTGGGTATCCAAAAGGTTTTCAATTCCAGTAAAAATAGTAAGTGGTGATAATAGGAGGTAGGAACCTTTTACATGATACGTTTCCCATGCAGGCATTCCGTTGGCAGGGGCATAGTGTGCATTATCTTCTCCACTTGGCGAATAATCGCTCAATCTTTTTTTGCCATTGTATAAAATATAGGCATCCAACATTAATTTTGGGGCTTCATAACTTATTCCAGCTTTTCCATAAGTGGGGGCAATGTGGTCTAACGGAAATCTGCCGGAGTTATTCTCAACGCTTCCGTGGGTATAATTGAAGCTACCATACATAAGCAATTTAGGGATTAAATACGCTTTTAGTGTGGTGGATATTCCAATAATTTCGCCTTTCCCTTGATTTTGATTCGCATAAATTTGACTTAATTGCCCTTCATAGAGCATGTTGTTTTGTCCGTTAAGCACAAAAGGAGCTGTCACAATGGCGTCAAACAAACGGGTGTAAAAAAAGGTGTTTTCTAACTGAAAGTGCTTTCCTTTCCTAAATGTGAGACCAAAATCGGTTGTTATGGATTGTTCCGGCTTGATGTTTTGGTTGGGGACAATGACGCTTCCGGGAATGGATTCGAAAATTTTAGCCAAATCATCGATATTGGGTACTCGAAAAGCACTAGCTACATTGAAAATCATTTTTACATTGTTGTTCGGGTTATGAACAATTCCTATGGCGCCACTATAGGTGAAATTTTCTTGTTGCACTGTGGTGTAGGGAAGTTTGAAGAAGTTCGAGTTTGTTTCACTATTCACTTGAGTAAATCCACCTCTAAAACTGGTGTTGAAAGTAGTTAAGGCATTAATTTCATTATTGTAATACACAAAACTTTCAGCTCTAAGTGTATTGTTTTTTCCATCAGGATAACGGGAATCCGTGATGGATTCGACCCCCGTTAAAATATTTTTCCGAATGCCTTTCGACCGCAAATCATCATAATAAAAGTCGGCTCCATAGACCAAATCTCCCTTCCCAATTTTGGTTTTAAAATCGGAAGTTAAGGCATAGACGTTTACTTTTTCTGTTCTTGACGTTTGATTGGTGCTGCCGAAGCTTCTGGTAATCCTACTTTCTTCTACTTTTTGATAACTAGCATTTAAGTGTAACGTTGTGCATCCGAAAATATCTTTTTTTTCTAATTTATAAGCAGCTAAAAAACGGTCTTGAGGCCCATAATTCCAAACTGCTGATCTTAATTTCCCTGCGGCATTCGTATCCGTTAAGCGGTCGTACCTCGGAATGTCTGAAGAGGTCGAATATTGAATATTCAATTGATGTTTGACCATGTCACTGGGCTTATACACCACTTTTTGCATCACATCGTATTGGGTATAACCCGAAAATTTCTGAAGGTATTGATTTGGGTTGGCCACCTGCGTGTCTATTCCGTTTTTGGTGACAACATAATACAGTCGTTCTCCAAAAAAAGGGTTTTTTCCATTTTGTTGCTTGCCCATCCTTAAATCTTCAAATTCATTGTAAGAAAAAGAAGTGAGACTAGCCCATCGTGTTCCTGCAAAATTAAATTCGAAATGGCCAGATGTACCGTCGTTTACCGAATTAAAAGAAGATAAGACGGCTCCGCTAAATTTTTGATGGTTATTTTCATCGAGTAATCGGGCATTTTTGGTTTGCAAAAAAATAGCACCTCCCATTGCATCACTACCATAAATGGTGGAAGAGGGGCCAAACAACACCTCGATGTTTTCGAGCATATTTTTGTCAACTGTAAGGATATTTTGCAAATGCCCCGCACGATAGATCAAGTTGTTCATTCGGATGCCGTCAACGAGTAACAAAATCCTACTCGATTCAAACCCTCTAATGATGGGACTTCCGCCGCCTTGTTGCGACTTTTGTACGGCCAAAGTTCCAGAGTTGGCCAAGGCATCGGCACTAGTCTGAAAATTTTGAAACTCGATTTGTTTTTTAGACAACGTCTCTATTTGCTGTGTCATCTTCTTTTTGGGTTGGGCAAAACGCCTGTTGCTAACCACTAATTCATTCAGCGCAATGGTAGTGGTGCTGTCATTTATCGCCTGTGAAGAGGCTACAAAAGAAATCAGAAAAAAGAAAAAACTACTACGTACTACTTTAAATGGCATCGTTTTTAGGAGCAAGTTTGGAGTAAATAACTGCGTCTATAAATTTTCCATCAAAAAATTCATTTTCTTTAAAATGGCCTTCTTTTACAAAACCACATTTTTGCAATACTTTTTCAGAGGCCATATTTTCGGGGTCGATAACTCCTTCGAGAGAGTGCAATTGCATAGTGTTGAATCCATAAGATACAACGCATTGTACCGCTTCAGTTGTGATTCCTTGGCCTTGGAATTCTGGCAAAATCATGTAGCCCACTTCAGCGCGATAATGTTCAGGTTGTATGCGATAATGTCCGATCACACCCAGCATGCTATCGGTACCTTTTAAAGTGATGGCCCAATTGATTCCTTCATTATTTTCAATTTTATCATCCATCATTTTGATGTGAGCCAAAGCCTCATCGTGATTCCTGAGTAAGGGTCTTGGAATGTATTTCATGGTCTCGGGATTGGAACGAAGGTCGAACATTTCGTTTACATCAGAGGCCACCACTCTTCTTAAAACAAGTCGTTCGGTGGTTAAAATGGGAAAAGGTGAAAAGGTAAGGCTCAACATTTTTTTTATTTAAAATAGGGTTATGGTATAATTTGATTCAAAAA
>JBOFUD010000181.1:0-5109 GCA_051652385.1 Flavobacterium sp. | reverse complement strand
GAACGTTTGTTGCAAGGATTAAACGATATTGATTGGAGCGAAAGCATCAAAGAAAGTCAACGCAATTGGATTGGAAAATCGGTTGGAGCGATGGTTTCTTTCAGCCTTGTGCCCTCGGCTCACAGCTCTGAGCCGAAAGCTATAGAAGTTTTTACAACTCGTCCTGATACTATTTTCGGAGTGACTTTTATGACTCTAGCTCCAGAGCACGAATTGGTGGCTCAGATTACGACTCCTGAACAAAAAGCAGCGGTAGAGGCTTATATTGAAAAAACAGCGAAACGTTCCGAAAGAGAACGTATGGCCGATGTGAAAACTATTTCTGGCGTGTTCACGGGTGCTTATGCCGAACATCCGTTTACCAAAGAACCCATTCCGGTTTGGATTGGCGATTATGTGTTGGCGGGTTACGGAACAGGAGCGGTGATGGCGGTGCCTTGTGGAGACGAAAGAGATTATGCTTTTGCGAATTTCTTTAAAGGACAGAACGGAATGCCAACTATCAAAAATATCTTTGACCAAGACATTTCAGAAGCGGCGTATGGCGCCAAAGAAGGGTTTCAATTAGTCGATTCTGATTTCTTGAACGGCTTAGGTTACAAAGAAGCGACTCAGAAAGTAATTGCAGAACTTGAAGCAATAGGTCAAGGTAAAGGGAAAATCAATTACCGTTTGCGTGATGCAGTGTTCTCGCGTCAACGCTATTGGGGCGAACCTTTTCCGGTGTATTATGTAAATGGCTTACCGCAAATGATCGATGCACAACATTTGCCCATCATTTTGCCAGAAGTTGAGAAATATTTACCAACCGAAGACGGATTGCCTCCTCTGGGGAATGCCGCAGTTTGGGCTTGGGATAGTGTTCAGTGTTCAGTGGTTAGTACTCAGTTGATAGACAACCAAACCATTTTTCCTTTAGAATTGAATACGATGCCAGGTTGGGCAGGAAGTTCTTGGTATTGGATGCGATATATGGATGCGCACAACGAAACCGAATTTGCTTCTGCCGAAGCCTTGAAATATTGGGAAAGCGTAGATTTATACATTGGCGGAAGCGAACACGCGACGGGTCACTTGCTATATTCTCGTTTTTGGAACAAATTCTTAAAAGACAAAGGTTTTGCGCCTACTGAAGAGCCCTTCAAGAAGTTGATCAATCAAGGGATGATTTTGGGAACAAGTGCGTTTGTGTATCGATTGGAAGGTCAAAATGTTTTTGTTTCGAAAAATCAAATCAATGAACAAAATGTGCAACCTATTCACACCGATGTTTCTTTTGTGAATGCTTCAGATGAATTGGATATTGAGAAGTTCAAACAATTTAGAGAAGATTATAAAGATGCCGAATTCATTTTAGATGAAAACGGCAAGTATATAGTAGGTCGCGAAGTCGAAAAAATGTCCAAATCGAAATACAATGTAGTCACGCCAGACGATATTTGTACAGAATACGGCGCCGATACGTTGCGTTTGTATGAAATGTTCTTAGGGCCATTGGAACAAGCCAAACCTTGGAATACTGCCGGAATTTCGGGAGTTTTTGGTTTCTTGAAAAAATTATGGCGTTTGTATTTTGATGAGAATGGTTTAATTGTAAGCAACGACGAACCTACCAAAGACAACTTAAAAACCTTGCACAAAACCATCAAGAAAGCGGCCGATGATATCGAGAGTTTCTCTTTCAACACCTCAGTGTCTCAGTTCATGATTTGTGTCAATGAATTGTCTACCCAAAACTGTCATTCTCGAGCAATACTTGAGCCATTAGCGATTTTGGTTTCGCCTTATGCACCGCATATCGCTGAGGAATTATGGTCTTTATTGAAAATGAAAGATTCAAATATTGAAGGATTGAAAAATTATGAAGGTATTTCAAAAGAACCTTTTCCGAAGTTTGAACCTGATTATTTGGTCGAAAGCGAGAAAGAATATCCAGTTTCTTTCAACGGAAAAATGCGTTTTACCATCAAATTGCCTTTGGATTTAACCAAAGAACAAATCGAGGCAATCGTAATGCAAGACGAAAGAACCCAAAAACAATTAGACGGCAAAACGCCCAATAAAGTGATTATTGTGCCAGGAAAAATTATTAACTTGGTGGGGTAAATAATAAAAGTTTGAAATTTTAAAAAACCAAATTCCAATTTTACGATTGGGATTTGGATTTTTTTTGTAGAATATTTAACTCGTGTCAAAATGGCATTTTTCTAATTTGGTTCGTAAATTGTTATTATGAAACAATACTAAAACTAAAATACTAAAGATATGGGAAGTGGTTACATGATTTTGGCTGGAGCCATAATGCTTTTCAGCTGGTTGGTGAGCTCAAGATTGAAGAGTAAATTTGAGTTTTATTCCAAGTTGCATTTACAAAATAATATGTCGGGGGCAGAAATCGCTCAAAAAATGCTGGCTGATAATGGGATCTATGATGTTCGCGTTATCTCAACACCCGGACAATTAACAGATCATTACAATCCGGTAGATAAAACCGTCAATTTGAGCGAGTCGGTGTATAACCAACGCAACGCAGCGGCTGCGGCAGTGGCGGCTCACGAATGTGGTCATGCCGTTCAACATGCTGTGGGGTACGAATGGTTGCAAATGCGCTCTAAGTTGGTGCCCATTGTAAGTGTGGCTTCTGGCTTTGTACAATGGATTTTGTTGGCTGGAATTTTAATGATTAAAACTTTTCCCAGCTTGTTGCTGGTTGGGATTGTTATTTTTGCAGCGACGACTTTGTTCTCTATTGTCACTTTGCCGGTAGAATACGATGCTAGTAACCGAGCTTTGGCGTGGTTAAAAAACAAAAACATGCTTAATCGCGCTGAATATAGTGGAGCGGAAGATTCCTTAAAATGGGCTGCAAGAACCTATGTGGTGGCAGCTCTGGGTTCTATTGCGACTTTATTGTATTATGTTTCACTTTATATGGGAGGCAGGAAAGAATAAAGGATAAATGCAAAAATAGAAAAGAATATAAATTCCAATCTCGAAGTCTGAGGTTGGAATTTATTATTTTACTTGGAATTTGGGATTTGGGATTTGGGATTTTTTTAGAGTTGTATTTGTCGTTCGATTTGTTGTTCCAATGAAATAAACGTTTCGGTTCTAGATACACCCTCTATCGTTTGGATTTTTGTATTTAAGAGTTGCATCAAATGCTCGTTGTCGCGACAAATGATTTTAATTAGTATCGACCAATTGCCTGTAGTGTAGTGGCATTCGAGTACTTCAGGAATTTTTTTCAACTCTTTTACGGCTTCTAAATTTCGGGCGGCTTTGTCCAGATAAACCCCTACGAAAGCCATCGTATTGTAGCCTAGAACTTTGTGATTTACGGTAAACTTAGAGCCAGAAATTACGCCAGATTGTTCTAATTTTCGTAACCGTTGATGAATAGCTGCACCCGAAATTCCAATTTTATTGGCGATTTGCAATATGGGTTTTCTGGCATCTTCCATTAAGTATCGCAAAATCTCTTTATCGATTCCGTCAATTTCTACCACGAGAGCATTGATTTTCATGAGTTTTAATTTTTAACTAAAATAGTGATTTTAGTTTGTATTCTAAAGTAGAACTGGGTCGATTAGCCACAAATAAAAAAAATCCAAATTCCGTTTTATGTTTGGAACTTGGATTTTATAGTTGGGGTTTTTAAAGTATTATTTTCCTTTGTTAACCTCTGTGATGTATTTTTCTAATGCCATCGTCATCGAAGGTGTTCCGGGAGTAGGTGCCATAATATCTACACGTAATCCGCAATCTAGAGCTTCTTTTTGAGTGGTGCTTCCAAAAACGGCAATACGAGTATTGTTTTGTTCAAAATTAGGGAAATTTTTGTACAATGATTTTATTCCAGTTGGGCTGAAAAAAGCCAAAACATCATAATATACATCGGCTAAATCAGATAAATCACTCATTACTGTTTTGTAAAAAGTAGCAGGTGTCCAATCTACTTTTAAGGCATTTAAGGTAACCGGAATATCCGCATTTAATTGATCCGAAGCAGGAAGCAAGAATTTTTCGTCCTTGTATTTTTTAATTAATGGCGAAAGATCTGCAAAATCCTTTGGTCCAACGTAAATTTTACGCTTTCTGTACACGACATATTTTTGAAGATAAAAAGCTACCGCTTCTGATTGGCAAAAATATTTCAAATCCTCGGGTACTTTGTAGCGCATTTCTTCAGCGACTCTAAAAAAATGATCTACCGCATTTCGGCTGGTTAGGATAATAGCATTGTAGTTATTAAGGTCGATTTTTTGCAAGCGAATTTCTTTTGCGCTTACCCCTTCTACATGAATAAAAGGCCTGAAATCAACTTTTACTTTATGCTTTTGTTGCAACTCAAAGTATGGAGAGTTTTCTACTTTGGGTTCTGGTTGTGAGACCAAAATTGTTTTCACTTTCATAGTTAATATTGTCTAAGTATTCCCTTTTGTAAACCAATAATACATAAAATAATAGGGCGCTATTTCAAGTGCGCAAAGATATAAAATAAAATAAAACAATTTACTCATAATTGCATTTTGATAATTTTTAATTGCAAGTAAATAAGTGAGGGTGTTAATAATCAGTACTATAGATAAAATAACTACAAAAATGTTTTTTGGAAAGGCATCGAAATAAAAGAGTATAAAGTCTATCGGTAAGATGCACAAGGCAATGTAAGATCGATAGGTGACTTTTTTCAAATTAAACTGATCCACAAAGTCCTCGATGTTGAAAGCGGCGGCAATGATCTTGTCGAGGAGAAATTTTGATAAAATAAAATAGGTAATGCAGGTAAATATTTGAACAAATATCATCCAGTCTGATTTGGAAGCAAGGCCGTAGGAGTTAAAAAAAAGCTGCACAAAAAAAGCAAGAGCCATAATTTGAACCACAAACAAGGCAATGGTGAAGCCGCTCATCAAATGACTATTATCTCTATACAGTTTCATGTATTTGTCAGAGTAAATCAATTTTGTAAAATCACTAAAGCGATTTTCGAAGACAGATTTGGTTGCTGCAATTAGTAATAATGAGGCTACAAATAGTGCCGTTGCCCAATCTTTATTTTCTATTATTCTTAGTTGAAGTTCAGGATCTATCATAGTTTGCAAA
>JBOFUD010000180.1:0-10099 GCA_051652385.1 Flavobacterium sp. | reverse complement strand
TATCAATCAGGTTGTCATACCGCCTCAGTTTGGGATAAAAAAGCGCAGGCTAATATTCCGAAATTGATGAAGTTCATGAATGATTTCGGCCTTATTACTGGTCGTGATCCCAAAGGTGTTTATCATGCTATGACGGATGTTATTCACAAAGTATTGAATGATATTACTGTTGACGATTGGGCTATAATTATAGGTGGTGACTCTCACACCCGAATGTCTAAAGGTGTGGCTTTTGGTGCCGATTCAGGAACAGTAGCTTTAGCTTTGGCAACAGGAGAAGCTTCCATGCCGATACCAGAATCAGTAAAAGTTACTTTTAAAGGAGTCATGAAAGAATATATGGATTTTCGTGATGTCGTTCATGCAACACAAGCGCAAATGCTGAAGAAATTTGGTGGCGAAAATGTGTTTCAGGGGCGCGTTATAGAGGTGCATTTAGGAACGCTTACTGCTGATCAGGCCTTCACATTTACAGATTGGTCTGCAGAGATGAAAGCAAAAGCTGCTATCTGTATTTCTGAAGATGCCACTTTGATCGAATCATTGGAAATTGCCAAAAGCAGAATTCAAATTATGATTGACAAAGGAATGGATAATCATAATCATGTGCTACAAGGCTTAATTAATAAAGCCAATACAAGAATTGATGAGATTAGAACAGGATCTAAACCCGCTTTAACTCCTGATGCTACAGCCAAGTATTTTGCAGAAGTTGAAATTGATTTGGATCAAATTACCGAGCCTATGATTGCTGATCCAGACGTGAATAATGCGGATGTTTCTAAAAGATATACCCATGATACAATTCGACCGTTGTCTTTTTATGGAGGGGTCAAAAAAGTAGATCTTGGTTTTATCGGGTCTTGTATGGTACACAAAGGAGATATGAAAATACTAGCTCAAATGTTAAAAAATATTGAGCGCCAAAAAGGCAAAGTTGAATTTAAATCGCCTCTTGTTGTAGCGCCACCAACCTACAATATTGTTGATGAGCTGAAAGCAGAAGGTGATTGGGAAGTATTGCAAAAATATTCTGGGTTTGAGTTTGATGACAATGCGCCTAAAGGCACCGCCAGAACCACCTACGAGAATATGCTTTATTTAGAGCGTCCGGGGTGTAATTTATGTATGGGTAATCAAGAAAAAGCTGAAAAGGGCGATACGGTGATGGCAACTTCAACACGTCTTTTTCATGGTAGAGTTGTGGAAGACACCGCAGGTAAAAAAGGCGAATCACTACTTTCCTCTACGCCAGTTGTGGTACTTTCGACTGTGCTTGGCAGAACTCCTACTATTGAAGAATATATTGCTGCCGTAGAAGGCATTAACTTGACTAAATTTTCACCCTCGAAAATGCAGTTGGTAAAATAATATAAAAATTAGTTTTCTATAGAAGCCCGAATTATTTATTCGGGCTTTTTTTTGTTGCTGTTGTTTCGAAGCGCACATCCAAGATATATCTGTTCACTTTTTTATGTATTACTCTTTATACTACGTTTTAGCATTCGTTTTTTCTTCGTAATTTTACCTTAATTCAAGAAGTTGGTGCCGTTTTTTAGGAGAAGTAACACTAAATTTTAGCCTGTTTAACATTTTTATTTATTAAAAAGGGTATATTTGTAAATGTTGAATAAACGGTATCTTTTAGGTAGAAAAACATTCTTTTTTTTAGTTAAAAATTGTAGATTCAGCTTTTTGATAAAAATAACCCCCAGTTTTTAAAGAAAAATAAATGAAACTTTTTGTTCTAATTTTTTTGATCTTCCTATCGGCAACTTCCGTTGTTTTCTCTCAGGAAAAATTCATCTCTCACCAAATTTCCAAAGGTGAAACCATATCTACAATTGCAGAAAAATATAAGGTAAGCCAAAAATCAATTTTAGAATTTAATCCCAAAGCTGCCGGAATATTAAAATTAAAAGACGTTTTGAAAATTCCAAATAAAAATTTCAAAAGCGTAGTTGCACTAAAAGAAGTAGCGACCAAAAAGAAGGCAACAAAAAGAATAGAATATGTAGTTTTAGCCAAAGAAACCCTGTTTGGTATCGCCAAAAAGTTTAATCTCTCCGTTGATGAAATTAAAGTTAGCAATCCAGCAATAGCCAAGGAAGGATTAAAAAATGGGAGCACAATACAATTGATCGTCCCTGAACATTTCGAGTTACCAGTCGAAATTGTCGATGCTGAAAAAACAATGGAAGCAGATGCTATTTCTGCACCTAACACCGATTTTGTAGCTAAAAATACGGTGATAACTGATGAAAAAACGGCCTTGCTTTCTCACGATGTCGTGGCCTTGGAAACTAAATATGGAATTGCAAAGCGTTATGGGTTAACCGTGATTGCCTTGGAACAATTAAATCCAACCATTGTAGCCAAACAATTAGAGATAGGGCAAGTACTTCGCGTTCCTTTTCAGGAAATAAAAAGGGAAGTGTTGGCCAATGATGAAGGCGCAGCCAAAGCCGATGTATTGCTAAGCGCGCCTATAAATGCGGTGCAAAATAGTGTAAGGAACGAAAATACAGCAGCTGCTTCTAATGAAGTTGCTTTAATCATGCATGAAGTTATGCCCAAAGAAACAAAATTTGGTATTGCAAAAAAGTATGGTATCACTGTTAATGATTTAGAAAAATTAAATCCTTCTATCCCAAGTACTTTAAAAGTTGGTTTGCTTCTGAAAATAAATGAAGCCGTGACTTCTCCCGCTGCTGCGCTAGCTAATGATACTTCTAAAGCAAATTCAGATACTGTTGTGCGGGAGGATTCAAATAAAGTTTTTGGAGATTTTGCAGTGGCAGATGAATTAATTGAGAAAGCATCTGATCATCTCGGAATCAGATACCGTTCTGGAGGTACTTCTAGCTCTGGATTTGATTGTTCCGGATTGATGATTAGTACTTTTGGTGCGCTCGATATTCAATTGCCAAGAACTTCTGTTGAGCAATCCAATATTGGTTATAAAATTGGTCTTCAAGAAGCAAAAAAGGGTGATTTGATTTTCTTTAAAACCCGAGGAAGCGGCCGTATTAATCACGTTGGTATGGTTATAGGTGTTGAAGGTGATGATGTTAAGTTTATTCATTCCTCTACTTCTAATGGAGTGATTATCTCCTCTACGAAGGAGAACTATTATCATCGAAATTTTGCGCAAGTTAACCGAGTTTTGAAATAATTATTCGATTTCTCGTAATAAAATCAAGTTGTTTTTTTGCACCCGTTTCCTTAACCAATCTTTTAGCTTTTTTTCGTCTTTTAGTGGTAGTACTTTTTTGCTATCATAAACGGCAACTGTCTTCGTCAAGGTGCTATCAGTATTTTCGTAGAAAAGGTGGTTTGCTATCGATAGGTTTGTTACTTCAGGAAATAAGACGGTAATTTCTTCCTTAAGTGCTTTATTGTCAAAAGAATTCGCTTTCAATTTATTTTTTAAATTGATGATGATTAGATCTTTTTTGTTTTCTTTTGAATTCTCATTCATATAATTTTCCGTAATTAACTTCTTGATATCGGTCGTGTCTTGTTTGATAATGAGGGCAGTGTTCTCAATATGGTACTTTTTCAAAAGGATATTCATCTTTTGTTCCTCCGTGCTATTCACTTTTTTATTTAAAAAGGCCAACTCAATACTTTTTGGATTTGATTTGTAATTAATTTTTTGGTACACTATGGTGAAACCATTATCTGTAAATTCCTGATTGATGAAGGTTTCTACCTTTTGCTTGTATTTTTTTTCTTGTGCTAACAAATATGCAAAATAAACACTTGGTAATATCAACAGCATAATTATGGTCGATATGGTGTATTTAATTTGTTTACGGTATTTGGGATTTACATGTTTGACCTCGGGATATTTTAGGTATTTGACAATTACAAATGTCGAAATGCATATAAAAACACAATTGATAGTGTATAAGAAAAGAGCACCAAGAAAAAATTTCCAGTTACCAATGGCTAGTCCGTATCCTGCGGTACACAGTGGTGGCATTAATGCAGTGGCAATTGCAACTCCGGGAATCGGATTTCCTTTTTCTACTCGGGTAATGGCGATCACTCCCACCAATCCTCCAAAAAAGGCAATAAGTATGTCGTAAATATTTGGCGCGGTTCTCGCTAAAAGCTCTGTTTGTGTCTCCTTAAAAGGCGTTAGCATAAAATAAACGGTCGATACTAGTAAACTAACAAGGGTGGCTATTAGAAGATTTTTTGCCGCTTTTTTTAGTAATTCAAAATCGAATATTCCTAAACTAAAGCCCGCTCCCACAATTGGCCCCATCAAAGGCGAAATTAACATGGCGCCAATGATCACAGCGGTCGAATTCACATTTAATCCAACCGATGCTACAACTATGGCGCAGGCCAAAATCCAGACCGTACTGCCTCTAAATGAAATGTTGGCCTTTACATTCTCTAGTACTTTATGTTTGTCTTCCTCGCCGTTGTGTAGATCAAAAAAACTTTGTATCCGATTCATATTATTAATTTTGGTGTTCAAAAAGTGTTGCCTGAAGACTTGTGGTTACTTGCTTTGATATTTTTGAGGCTACTATAGCTGGTATTTCAATATTAAAATCTTCTGTATTTAAAATAAAAGTAGTCGTCATAGTTAGTCCATCATTTGTTTTATGAATCCAAACATCGCAATAGAGGGGTTTAGATTTTCCATGGACTTTAATGATGCCTTTCATTTCATATTTGATAGGCTTTTTGGAAAGGGATGTGTACTCTAGTTTTTCAATTCGGCCAATAAATGTTGCTTTAGGGTATCGGTCCGTTTCTAAATAATAGGAAGTAAAATGCTGTTGCATAAGCGCTTTTTTGAACTTAAATTCTTGTACATATAGATTACAAGTAATTTCGCTTGTGTCAAAAGTGATGGAGCAAAACACATTATTGTTTACCGCTTTAATTTCTTCAAATAAGGGAACTGAAGCTTCAAATTGAATGCTTCCTTTTGAAGTGGAGGCTATCTTTTGAGCTTGTGTAACTATACAGCACAGAAAAAGAAATACGAAGATGTTTATTTTCATGAAGATCAAGGCTTTGATTCTTTTAAAGTTACATCTTTTAATTCTTTTGTAAAAATATTTTTTATGAGTTACAATTGCTGTTAATAAAGTTATAATTCTAACTTAATGTTATAATTTGTCAAGTTGTTTAAGTTTTCATAGGAGAAAAAATCAAATTCTTCTTCGTGTTCCTCGTGTTCTTTTTTAAGTTCTATTTGTTTTAAACAATTACTAAAACGTCTAACATCATTTTCGTTTTTTAAAATTAATCCAGGAACTGCGACACTTTTACCTTCTGAATTTTTTGCAACCATTGTAAAATAAGAGGAGTTGCAATGTTTTATAACTCCAGTTCGAATGTTTTCTGATGCGACTCTAATGCCTACAATCATTGAGCTTCGTCCCACGTAATTGACGGAGGCTTTCATGGTAACCAATTCGCCAACTTCTATGGGTTGCAAGAAATTCACGGTATCTACAGATGCTGTTACACAGTAATTACCCGAAAATTTAGAAGCACTTGCAAAAGCAATTTGATCCAATAAAGATAAAATATAGCCTCCATGGATTTTACCGCTAAAATTGGTGTGTGATGGTAACATTAATTCTGAAATGGTAATATGCGAGGCCGAAACGGGTTTGAAATCAGTTGTCATTAGTTATCGATTGTTAAATGGTGAGGTTTCTTTTTGAATAGAAGTGATAAAGTATCGTGTTTCTCCCCACCACATAAATGTTCGTTTTTTTTCTTCGTAGGTTAGGCGAACATAGTGGCCTTGTAATATTTTTAAACTGTCGATAACGGTTTTGTCTTTATCCAAAACCGAAAATTTAAAAATTTGAGCGCCAGAAATACCTTGACTCAGTTCTCCTTCCCAGGTTTTAATAAGTACGCCCTTGTGACTAAGTCGAATTAATTCGCCCGAGCGAACGCCATCGCTGACTGGGATGTAATAGATAAACGCCATGTAAATAGACAGTAGTAAGACGCCTGCGAGTAACAGTAAGGCAAGAATTTTTTTCATTTATCTTAATTTATAAGGTTGTTGGTGTCGACTTCTGCTCTTTTTAAGACATTCTCCGGTAATGCTTTTTTAGCTTTGGCCCCCATTTTCTTTAATTTTTCCACACTAACAATTAGGTTGCCTTTGCCTTCTACTAATTTGTTCATAGCGGCTCCATATTCTATTTTGCTCTCGTCTATTTTTTTACCAATTTTGATCAAATCGCTCACAAAACCTTCAAATTTGTCATATAAAGCGCCTGCTTGACGCGCAATTTCGAGAGCGTTTTCTTGTTGTTTTTGATTGGCCCACATGCTATCTATAGTGCGTAAGGTGGCCAATAGGGTGGAAGGGGTTACAATCACAATGTTTTTCTCGAACGCCTTATTGTACAAAGCTGTATCTTCATTGAGCGCAAGGGCAAAGGCGGGCTCAATCGGAATGAAGAGCAGGACAAAATCAGGGCTTTCCATTTGATATAAATCATGATAGTTTTTTTCGCCCAATTGATCTACGTGTCGTTTTATGGATAAGACATGTTCTTTTAAATAGCTTGCTTTTGTGCTGTCGTCGTCTTCGTTAATGAATTTTTCATAAGCGGTTAGTGAAACTTTCGAGTCGACTATCATTTTTTTGCCATCGGGCAAATTGATCACTACGTCTGGAAAGACGCGATTGCCGGCTTCAGTGACATGACTTTGTTGTACTTCATATTCGCGTCCCTTTTCTAATCCTGATTTTTCGAGGACGCGTTCTAGCACGAGTTCACCCCAATTCCCTTGCATTTTACTATCGCCTTTTAGTGCCTTGGTTAGGTTGATAGTTTCTTTACTCATTTGCAAGTTCATTTCTCGCAATCCCATTATTTGCTGACGCAAAGCCGCATGATAGTCAATGCTTTCTTTGTGGGTATCTTCGACTTTTTTCTCGAACAACTGAATTTTATCTTGCAGCGGACTCAAGATATTTTTCATATTTTCTTTGTTTTGTTCGGTAAATTTATTTGATTTTTCGTCCAGAATTTTATTGGCTAAATTTTCGAATTCTTTGGTGAACTTTTCCTGAAGTTGTGCTACTTCGTTTTTTTGTTCTTTGTGACGCTCCAACAAATTATCAAAATCTACCTCTTTTTTGGAGAGTTGAATGGCCAAACTATCCTTTTCATTGCGGATCGTTTCCTTTTCTTGAAGATTTGTTTGTAGTTGATTTTCGAGAGTGGTTTTGTCTTGCACAGCGAATGCTTTCTGTTGCTCCAGCAAGTGTTGAGCGGTCTTTATTTGCTCTTCTAGACTTGTTTTTTGTGATTCATAACGCGATGCAAATACTAGCTTTCCAATGAAAATTCCGAGCACGAGTGCAATAATGAAGGCAAAAAGAAGGGGTAAAAAAGGGGTCATCTAAATTCTTTGTTTAAAGTTAAAAATGAAAAATTGAATGTAAGGAAAAAACAATTCTTTTCTGGAATTTATTGTTTTTTTTAAAAGTAAAGAATAAAAGCATTTTTTTTGAGTTTTCACCCTGTCAAAACACACTACTTGAGCACTTTATTTATCCAGGAGTTACCTCTTTTGTTGTACAACGGTGATGGCTTTGTTCCAAATTTCAAACGAACTCATGGTCATCAAAGCACACTATTTCCTCTGCCAAACTCTTAGCTATTTCGTTTCCAGTACCAATGACTTCCGTATTACAGTCGGATTGGGGAGGTGCACAACTAGCGATAACATTCTCTGATAAATCGTCTAGACTCAAAGTAGTTCTTTTGGAGCCCCATTAGAATTATCCAATCGTGAATCGTTCCAGACAAGGTGCTTTTTTAAACCACAGTGTAAGGCACAGTCATGAGGTGCTTCCTATGAGATAACGCAGACAAAGATAAGCATTAGTTTTCACCTCACGTAAGTCATCGATTTTGTCAACTTATAGTTCTAAATCTATAACTTTGAATTCTAAACTACTTTTTTTTTGAATTTTTATTTGTCATTAGTAAGGCACTTGCCAAGGGAAAAACTGCAATGATTAGCTGTGTAGTTGTTAATTATTAGACAACAATTAGTCTAATTAACAATATTTTCTAAAATTCAAAGATTTTTATTGTTTGTAATTATGTTTTTTTCTTTGAGAAGGCTGAATAGGTTGAAAAAAATAAATTAGGTTTTTCTTGCAAGTACCGTAAACACTATGTATATTTGCACCCGAAACAACGCGGGATAGAGCAGTAGGCAGCTCGTCGGGCTCATAACCCGAAGGTCACAGGTTCGAGTCCTGTTCCCGCTACTAATTGTCATAATTATATACAAAAAAAGGTCTTAAAGTAATTTAGGGCCTTTTTTTTTGTGCGTCTATAAATGGGCACTACTTAATGAAACGAGCAATAGTATAAGCGTTTTGATGTGGACGAGGGGTTTTTAGATCCTATAAAGTCGCTATGTAAGGGTATTGAGCTTATCGTTTTGTTTTCTGGTTTTGACAATATATCTTCTAGCATAATCCCATAATTTTATTTTTTATAATGCTACGCAGAAGGATCTTTGTCCTTGGTTTAAAATTTTTTTCTCACGCGAAATAGTTTTTTGACTTGATTTTTGAATATTTTTCTCTGAATATGATGGCGATGCAAATTGAGGCATTGACCATTTGACAGATTAGTTTTATTGTGAATAATTCTTGTCGAATTACTTTTACTGGTTAAATTCACTTTTGGAACGCCGAGGTGTTTTTCTGGATAGCGCAAAATTAGAAATCAAAATTTCTTATTAGGTGTGGATTCTTTTTTATTATCTAGCCTAATAGGGGGTTGGGGATTTCTGTGCATTATCGACGCTTTGTTTTTAAGTGTAATAGTTTTTCCTCCTTTACATTTAGTTGGGAGAACTTGTTGTTAGTGTGTTGAGTGCTTTTTTATTAACAATTCCTTATCAAGGTGCTGTTTGTCTAGTGCTAAGGGCATGTTGTATCTTTGCCGCTAAAATGCTACACATGAAAAATATATTCTCGGGACTCTTTTTTTTGTTTTTTTTGGGCTGTTATGCTCAAGAATCTAAAAAGCCCTATGTGATTTTGGTTTCTTTAGATGGTTTTAGATGGGATTATCCAAAGTATTTCGATACGCCAAATCTCGATTTCATTGAAAAATTTGGCGTTAAAGCCAAATCCATGCAACCCAGTTATCCTACCAAAACCTTTCCCAATCATTATTCAATTGCTACAGGATTGTATCCAGATCATCACGGTATTGTAAATAATAATTTTTATGATCCTGCGACTCAAAAAGTGTTTACGCTTAATACGGCTGCAAAAAGAGACGCTCAGTTTTATGGAGGCAACCCTATTTGGAATCTCGCTGAAGAGCAAGGAGTGAAATCCGCTTGTTTTTATTGGCCAGGATCTGATACGGGAAGTAAAAGCCCAAGTTTTTATAAGATTTATGACGACACCGTGCCTTATGAAAGTCGAATCGATACGGTTGTCGATTGGCTCAATCTTCCCGAAACAGAACGACCTCATTTGATTACACTGTATTTTGATCAGCCCGATGAGACGGGTCATAATTATGGACCTTTTTCGGAAGAAAATAAAATTATGGTATCCAAAGTAGATGCGGTGATTGGTCAATTGATGCAAAAGTTAGATGCGCTTCCTATCAGTAAGGAAATTAACCTAATTGTGGTTTCAGACCACGGAATGGCTGCTCTTAGTAATGATAAAAAAGTAGTCATTCTTGATTATTTAAAACCCGAATGGTACGGATATGCAGCGGTAATTAATCCAATTATGAGTATAGAGGCCAAAGCAGGTTGCAAAGATTCAATTGCAGCTGCCTTAGCAAAAGTGCCTCACGTTA
This sequence comes from Flavobacterium sp., assembly GCA_051652385.1. GTDB lineage: Bacteria > Bacteroidota > Bacteroidia > Flavobacteriales > Flavobacteriaceae > Flavobacterium. The sequence continues at coordinate 242 of JBOFUD010000180.1, read as the reverse complement.
AATGGTATCCTTCAAATAAGCTGCCCGAAAGATTGCATTTTGGTGCCAATCCTAGAGTGCTTGATTTTGTAATTGAGGCGGATAAAGGGTATAGTCTAGTGAATAAACCCGATCAAAAAATCAAAGGCGGTACTCATGGTTATGACAATAATGATCAAGATATGCAGGCAATTTTTTATGCCAAAGGCCCTAATTTCAAAATAGGTAAAAAAGTTAAGGCTTTTCGTAATGTTAGTGTTTAT
>JBOFUD010000179.1:0-5604 GCA_051652385.1 Flavobacterium sp. | reverse complement strand
ACCAATTCTACCAATACCTAAACCTGCTCCGATAACAATTAATCCTGATCCAACAATTTCTGGAATTTGCATAATATATATATTAAAAATTAAACATTCAATTTGAGGTTAGAGGTTAGAAATTCGAGGTTAGAAAATTTCTAACTTCTCACTTCTAATTTCTAACTTTTAATGGTGTGCTTCTTCGTGGTGGTGTTCTTCGTTACCAGCTCCAAAATAAAGGGCAGACAACATAGTGAAGATATACGCTTGAAGAAACGCTACTAATATTTCTAGAATAGAAAGTGCAAATGCCAATCCGAATGACAAAGTACTTCCGATCCAGCTTTTGAAAATAAACATCAACCCAATGATACTCATCAATACTACGTGACCCGCTAAAATGTTAGCATACAAACGTATCATCAATGAAAATGGTTTAATGATTGTTCCTAATAATTCGATAGGCGCTAAGATAAATTTCATTGGTGTAGGTACTCCTGGCATCCAGAAAATATGTCCCCAATAATTTTTGTTGGCAGTAAATGTAGTGATTAAATAAGTCAACAGGGCCAACGAGGCGGTGATTGCAATATTTCCAGTCACATTAAATCCTAGTGGTGTTAATCCTAATATATTCAAGAAAAAGATAAAGAAGAAAATGGTTAACAAATAACTCATGTACTTTTTGTAGCCTTTTTCACCAATATTTGGAATGGCAATTTCGTCTCTAATATAGATTACTAAAGGCTCAAAGAAACGGCCTACTCCCGAAGCAATTCCTCCATTTTTAGCGTATGATCTGGCTAAACTTGAAAACAAAGCCAACATCAAAAAAGCTACGAACAAAATACCAATCACACTTTTGGTAATCGACAAATCTATCGGCTGCGCATTTGTAGGATGTCCGTGTAGTTCAGTTAAGGTACCAGCAGCATCAGTCTTATAAATTTTTTCGTGATACAACTTGTAGAAGTTTCCGTTATGCTCTGCAACTTCAGCCACAGGACCGTGATGAAATTTTCCTGATGAAAAAACTTGCAAACCATTATCCCAAAGAATAACTGGCAACGAAAAACCATAATGCTCTCCAGTTTCTTCATTAGCATTAAAATGAAAGAAGTGAGAATCAAGCAAGTGATGCGCAATGAATTCTTTGATATCCGTTTTTACATCTTTTGGTTCTCCATGAGCTACATCGTTTGAAACTTCGTGCCCAGTTGCAGTTTTTGCCGAATCGACCACTACCTCTTGCTTGGTACTATCAACAACAGGATTTGCTACAGTAAATAAGGGAAGGCAGGCTACTAAAATTGCTACTAAAAATCGAAGTGGTTTGTTTGAAATCACCATAACAGTTAAATATCTTAATTTATTACGTTTCTGAAAATTTGGTGCAAATGTACATTTTTTATTATTATACAAAAGGATATAAAAAATAATTTTTTGCTGATTTTAACTTTTTTTAACCCTATTTTTTCTTTTGATTTACTAATAAAATAGTAAAAATTGTTTCTATCAGCAGAAAGAAACTAAAAATTGCAAAAAAACTAAGCTTCTGCGCCGTGTTTTCGGGACCCGACAGTCTTACTACGGGTCTGACGATCAGGAAACAAAAGAGCATTTTCACACTAGTCGCCAACAAAAAGCTCATCCCAACATTGTCAAAACTTGTATTTTTTACCCAAATCAACACAAAAACAAGCAATAGCGTGAAAAAGGTAAAACAGAGATACAGCTGCCCGAGAGAATAGACAAAGGAATGCGTATTGATCACTAGCGTAGCAAAAAGAAACTCATGCAACACATAAAAAAAACCGATGATAAGAAGTAGGGGAATTATTTGCTTTAAATTCGAAAAATTCATTTACTGATTTTTATTAATTTCTTTTACCTGACGATGTACATTATACAAGGCCAAAAAAACACCAAGAACGACCAAAATCTTGACATAATATACTTTTGGATTCGGATATTTATCATCTAGCCAATGTCCGAGATAGGCGAACAAAAAAATAACTGCTCCCATTTGAATGGGAATATTAAGTAGGGCCAACCATTTGTTGGGTTTTGGCTTATTAGAATTGGGCTGCATGATCGCTCGGGATTTCGGTCGTTTTCATAATGCAAGTAGCGGCAAAAATAGCACCAGGCTCGATAGCCAATTTACCGATAATGACCTCCCCTTCAACATGGGCCGTCGCTTTCAAATTAAGCAGGTCATTGACCACTAATTTCCCTTTGAAACACCCCTCAATATCTGCATTCTTGCAAACAACATCACCCACTACTTTTCCAGTAGGCCCAATCACAAGTTTTCCGACGGAGGTAAAGTTACCTATCAATTCGCCATCCAATCTAAAATCAGCTGGTGAAAAAATATCGCCCTTAATTTGAGTCGCTTCTACAATTCTATTTGTTTTTCCGAGCAAATCGGTGTACGGTTGTTTATTTTTGTTTCGGAACATTCCTTAGTTTTTTTTTGAAGTCAAATAGGCATCAAGATTCTTTTTCATTTGAACGATCGTATAATTTTCAGTGCTTATAGGAATGGCCATTTGCCCCTCAGCCTCCCCTCTTTTTGCATTAAAAATAACCGACACATCAGTGGCATATAGTTCTGATCGAAAACCATGTACACAAATAATTCGTTCGGTATCTGTGTAATTATCACAAGTGTAAAAAATATTTTCTAGATTTTCCTTGGCTTTAAAAGCCTTGATTTGTTGCTCGACAGCTTGCTCTTGTTTCAAATCGTTAATCGGAATTCTAAAGATCACTTTCCAGTTTTTTGAAGCTACCGTACTAAAAGCCATTTGCTCTAAAATCGGAATTTGGATACTTACAATTTCTGCTGCTTTTTTCCCTTCCTCGGAAGTGGCATAAGTATCAGCCACGTATTGCATGGCTTCCTTGTAGGCAGGCAATCCTTTCATTTTCCCAATAGCGTTGGCTTTAAGCAATTCAAACTTAGCTACAATTTCTTCTCCTGTGAATCGATTAATCAAGAGGTTGCAGCGCTGCAGCACTTCGGCAAATTTTTCGTTCTTAAACCAATCATAACATTCTCGGTAGCTGTTTTCGGGCGATTCCTTATCTTTGGAATGATCAAAATTTGGATTTGTTAGTATTTTTGCAAATCGAGATTCTGGGTAGCGTGTTGTAATGTTGCTTTTGACGGTTTCAGCTTTAGATCTATTGGTGATTTCGTATATTTTAAACAGATTGTATAATGTTGGAGGAATCAATTTTGCCTCGGGCTCAAAGGCCAGCAGTTGCTCTAGTTTAGCGCTAGCCAAATCGTATTCTTTAAATTTTTCTTTGTAAACGATTCCCAACTGATAATACTCCGTGTTTCGGTCTTTGGAAATACTGTCAATTGCTGCATCCTCTGGCAATTGATCAAGATAGTACGCTAGTGTGTATCGAGGGTCTTCTACGGTTATTTCCTCGACCTCCTCGACCTCGTTGGCTACCTCTTCATCTGTGTTTATCGCGGCTTTTTTAACATTAGAAAATAACCAATTTTCAACTAGTGCGCGATTTCCAAATGTTTTTTTAAACTCCAATTTCCCAAAGGCAACGGTTTTTGGATTATAAAAATAAAAGGTGTTTGCCGATTCTGTTTGTTGCGCATCAGTGGGTGGTAAAAATGCGCCTTTCGTAGTCAAACTGGGCCCAGATGCAATAATAGGATCGGATGCCGTTGCACTTAAATTGCGTTCGATATTTGCAGCTTTCTGTTTTTGTACATCCGCAAGTGCTTTCTTGACAGCATCTTCCTTTCGAAGGATCAGGATGTGATTTTCAAAAAAAACATGTCGGTCTAATGGTGATAAAGCAAGAATATGTAGCAGACTATCCTTATTGTGCACACTATTCTCTAAACGAATAACTTGCTCTAAATCCTTGCGCTTTTTTTGAATGCTATAGAACTCTCTACTTTTAGAATCAAGCTTGACCAAAGTACTGTCGTAAAACTTTGCGGCAGCTGGGTACTTGGCATTTTTGAAGTGAATATTTCCAATATTTCTGTAATTGGAGGCGATCAAATAAGGGTCTTTCGGTTGAGCTTTCAACGACTTTTTATAAAAAATTATGGCGGAATCAGCATTTTTATACTTGTCGTAAAATACTCCCATATTGTGGTAAATTAGATCCAAAAAGGGACGGTTTTCGCGATCTTCCATTAAGGCGCTGTACGTCGCCCTGAAAGCATTTGCATCATCTGTGGAGGCATCAAACAATTGTGCTTTTCGCGCATACGATTGAACTATATATTTGCGTTTAGCACTTCTATTCATCGCTATGACAGCGTTGTAAAAAAAAAGGGCACTATCTTTTTGGCTTAATTCCTGATACAACTGTCCCAAAATAAAACGATAACGCGTCTTTTCTTCGTTGATTTTGGTGAAATTTTCGGCAATCCTGAGTTTGGCAATCGCGCTATCTTTTTTTTCTAAATTCAAAAAGGCTTCTGCCAAAAGTGCGTTGGCATCGGCATAAGGCTGTTTCTTGAAAGTTTCGGCTTTGAGTAATTTAGTAATATTTTTAACCACCAAAGCGTCGTTACCCAAACGCATATTGGTTTTTTCACGCCACACTTTGGCTTCGTAAATTTTGTTGGACTCGGGATATTTGTATAAAATATAATTAAAAGCATCTAAAGCAGGTACAAAACGCTGATCGTAATAGCGCGCCTTTCCCAGTAAAAGATAGGCCTCATCCGTTTGATAATTAACCTCGCGACCACCAATATTCATGGCGTGTTTTTGAATAGCTTTGGTCGCTTTGGTTTCGGCTACTTCAAAATCGGGATTTTGGGGTGTATCTTCTGAGTTACCATTTTCAGAAAAATCCATTCTTTCGATAGGTAATAGTGTCCAAAAATTATCTTTATCATCAGCGGTCAAGCTAATCATTCCTTTGTCGAGACCGATTTGTCCGTTGTACAAGATATTATAACGCGTACTCAGCGCGTGCGAATTTCTGGCCAAAAAAGTGTTCTTCTTGGTAGAACACGCTAACAAGAAAACAAATAAAAGTAGGGTAAATAGGGGCTTACAACCAGTAGTGTTCAATATAAAACGTTTTATCTTTAAACTTGAAAAACATCATTTTAGTATACTAATGGTAAAAATACGTTTCTTTTTGACATATTCGAATTTAAACCGCAAAAAACGCTTCTAACTCGGCCATAGTCTCCGCTGAAGTTTGAATATCTTTGACTACCTCTCCTTTGTTCAAAGCGACAATTCGGTTACACACTTCTACAGTATGTAACAAATCATGGCTAGAGACCAAAACCGTTACCTCGGGATTTTGTGCCAATTCTTTGATGATTTTTTTTAATCGATTTACAGTCGTTGGGTCTAAATTGGCAAAAGGCTCATCTAAAATAACGACTTCGGGATTACCAATTAAAGTAGCGATGATGCCCACTTTTTTCTGATTCCCTTTGGATAAATCTCTGAGATACTTTTTGTTTTTCAAAATTTCGCCATTGAAAAACTCTTCATGTTTCGCCAACAAAGCATCTATATCGGCTTTGTTTTGTCCGCGTAAATCACCAATAAAATAAAAATATTCCTCGGGTGTCAAATACCCTATCAAAAAGCTTTCGTC
>JBOFUD010000178.1:0-5157 GCA_051652385.1 Flavobacterium sp. | reverse complement strand
AATCTACTACAACTGAATTCTTCTTCAAAACCATGAACTTACTCCCATTTTTAAATTCAAAATACAAAAGTATTACATCTTTAAAAATAGTCCGTGAGCTCCTGTTTTTATTGAATAATTCAGTTTCGCAACGAAGTCTAATGCGGAATCTGGGTTAAAAATTTCGTTACTCTTTGCACCCTTAGAATAGTAAGAATTATGAAGTCTTCAAAAAAAATGGTTCTGCTTGCTATCTTACGGGAACAAAATTTTGTTTCTTTACTTCTTGCCTACACAAATAATGTAAGAACTAAATTCTTTAATTTTTATTTTTTATCTTTACCGATTATAAAAACCTCCCTGTAAACAGTATTTTTTAATGATAAATAACGAAGAATTCCACGACGAGATTGGAAACAACCATGTTAGCACCAACGCTCAAAACCCAATAAGAGAAGACGCATTTGCTATTTCGGATGAAGAAAAAATAGAACGCATCAAGAAAGATGTCGAAAACATGTTGCTTACTTTGGGCATGGATTTAACGGATGACAGTTTAAAAGGCACCCCAAATCGTGTAGCAAAAATGTTTGTAAAAGAAATTTTTGGCGGTTTAAACCCAGATAAAAAACCAAAAGCTTCAACTTTTGACAATAATTACAAGTATGGTGAAATGCTAGTCGAAAAAAACATCACCCTGTATTCTACTTGCGAGCACCATTTATTACCAATAATCGGACGTGCGCATGTGGCATACATTTCTAATGGTACTGTAATTGGTTTGTCAAAAATGAATCGTATTGTAGAATATTACGCCAAAAGACCACAAGTACAGGAACGCTTAACCATGCAAATTGTGCAAGAATTGCAACATGCACTGGGAACCGAAGACGTGGCTTGCGTGATTGATGCTAAACACCTTTGCGTCAATTCAAGAGGAATTCAAGATATTGAAAGCAGCACCGTAACCTCAGAATTTGGCGGTAAATTTAAAGATGTCCAAACCCGAAGAGAATTTTTGGATTACATCAAGTTAGAAACAAAATTTTAAATTATTGTTGAATATTTGTAGTTAATTGTTTGTAGTTAATTGTTTATAGTTCTGATGGCAAAAATTCAAAAATTTGAAGATTTAGAAATTTGGAATTTGGCACGAGAAATTTGCCAGCAAGTCGAATTTCTCATTCAAAATACCAACCTAAAGACTAATTATTCCCTGAGAGACCAAATAGATAGAAGCTCAGGATCGATTATGGACAATATTGCCGAAGGGTTTGAGCGAAATGGGAATAGAGAATTTATTCAATTTTTAAGTATAGCAAAAGGTTCTGCTGGGGAAGTAAAATCACAATCCTACAGAGCTTTTGACAAAAATCTAATTACAAAAGAACAACATTTCAAATTGAATGAAAGCGTTGAATTAGAAAAAAACAAAATCGGTGCAATGATGCACTATTTAAATAATTGTGAAATGAAAGGTCTTAAATTCAAATAATTTACATCTACACACTAAACAACAAACACTAAACAACAAACAATTAGTAAAAATGCCTTTATACCCTCATCAAGCACTAAAAATATACAATTCTCTATCAGGAGAAAAAGAATCATTTGTACCCGTTCACGAAGGAAATGTGGGAATGTATGTTTGCGGCCCAACGGTTTATAGCAATGTGCACTTAGGTAATGTAAGAACGTTCATGTCATTTGATATAATTTTCCGATATTTATTGCATTTGGATTATAAAGTGCGCTATGTTCGTAATATTACCGATGTAGGCCATATAGTGGATGATGTGGATGAAGGAGAAGATAAAATTGCTAAAAAGGCACGATTAGAGCAACTAGAACCGATGGAAGTCGTGCAACGATACACCGTTGATTTTCATAAAATCTTGAGTGCTTTTAATTTTTTGCCCCCAAGTATTGAACCTACAGCTACCGGACATATCATTGAGCAAATTGAAATTATCAAAAAAATAATTGACAATGGTTTTGCTTATGAAGCCAATGGATCCATTTATTTTGATGTGGTAAAATATAACAAAGACCATAACTACGGGATTTTGAGTGGCCGAAACATTGAGGATATGCTGACGAATACCCGCGATTTAGACGGCCAATCTGATAAAAGAAATGCGCAAGATTTTGCATTATGGAAAAAAGCCGAACCGCAACATATTATGCGTTGGCCTTCGCCGTGGAGTGATGGATTCCCAGGCTGGCACTTAGAATGTACCGCTATGAGCACTAAATACTTGGGCAATCATTTTGACATTCACGGAGGCGGAATGGATTTGAAATTCCCACACCACGAATGTGAAATTGCTCAAAATGAAGCATGCACAGGACACACACCCGTTAATTTTTGGATGCACGCTAATATGTTGACTTTGAATGGTAAGAAAATGGCTAAATCGACTGGAAATAATATTTTGCCTGGCGAAATTTTGACAGGTGATAATACTATTTTGAGTAAAGCTTTTTCTGCCTCGGTGACTCGCTTTTTTATGTTACAAGCACATTATAGAAGTATTCTTGATTTTTCGGATGATGCCATTGTAGCCGCGGAAAAAGGATACAAACGTTTGATGGAGGCGCTTTCGATACTAAAGGATTTGCCCGTTAGTTCACCATCCAGTCTTGCCATTGAAGATTGGAAACAATTGTGCTATGATGCCATGAATGACGATTTTAATACCCCAATTTTAATTGCACATTTGTTTGAAGGCGTGCGTTTTATTAATTTGGTAAAAGACGGAAAAGAAACGCTATCGGCTCCAGATTTAGCGTCGTTCAAAATGGCGATTGAAGCTTTTGTTTTTGACGTTTTGGGTTTAGAAAACGAAAAAGTCAACGATAGTAGTAATGACAAATTGGAGGGAACGGTTCAGTTATTGATCGCTATGCGAAAACAAGCTAGGGAGAACAAAAACTTTGCGTTGTCGGATGACATTAGAGATCAATTGTTGGCTTTAGGCATACAGTTGAAAGATGGGAAAGAAGGGACTACTTTTAGTTTATAATTTAGAAGTAAGAAATTAAAGTTTCCAAAAAATCAGTTTGTATCCTTTTAGCCCCGATGGGAGTGGCATCCTTTGCCTTTTTGATAAAAAAGGCAAAGATATAACGGACAGCGGGACCCATGATTACTGAAAATGCCCTTTTTTTACTGCTCCAAAAATTAAAAATACACAAAGGTGTAGCTACTATAATTATATGTTGAACAAAATTTTGACCTATCCTTTGATTGCATTGGTACGATTTTATCAGGGAGGCATTTCGCCTTTTACACCTGCGGCCTGCCGGTATGCGCCGACTTGTTCGAGTTATATGATTGCCGCATTGCAAAGGCACGGTTTTTTTTATGGTGGTTATTTGGGAGTAAAACGGATTTTGCGTTGCCATCCCTGGGGAGGAAAAGGATACGATCCGGTACCCGAGAAAAAATGCCTTCCTAAATAGAAATGAATAGTTTCCCTATTTCTTTCGACAAATTTTTATATTTACATTTCACTAAAAAAACATAAATGACACACGCTTTGCAACTTGTTTGGAATCCATCGGAAGGAATCGATTTGGGCTTTTTTGTAGTTCGCTACTACAGTTTAATGTTTGTCATTGCTTTTGGGTTGGGTTGGTACTTGATGAAACGCATTTTTGACCGCGAGGGAGAGTCTGTAGAAAAACTAGATACTCTTTTTATTTGGATGGTTTTGGCAACACTTTTGGGTGCGCGTTTGGGACATGTTTTCTTTTATGATTGGGAATATTACCGCAATCATTTGCTGGAAATTTTGCTTCCGTTTCGCTTTGAGCCGCAATTTGAGGTTACCGGATTTCAGGGATTAGCGAGCCATGGAGCGGCAATTTCTATTATTATTGCGATGTATTTTTACAGTAAAAATGTTCTAAAACGTCCCCAATTATGGATTTTGGATCGTGTGGTGGTTCCCGTAGCTAGTGGGGCGATTTTTGTGCGTTTGGGTAATTTTTTCAATTCGGAAATTATTGGAAAGGAAACCACTTCATCGTTTGGTATTCGCTTTTTGAGAGATCAATTTAGCCCAAGAGATGTGGTCAATGCTACTGGGATCCCTAATCCGAACGAGGCTTACGCTGCGATTGCTACTGACCCAAGATTTGCGGATATACTAGCACAAGTCCCCGCAAAACACCCTACACAATTGTACGAAGGATTTTGCTACATTTTCGTTTTTGCCATTTTATATTTCCTGTATTGGAAAACAGACGCCAGAAAAAAACCAGGCCTTTTGTTTGGTTTGTTTTTGGTCCTTTTGTTCACGGTGAGAATCATCGTAGAATCGGTTAAAGAAAGTCAAGGTGGTTTTGAAAACGAATTAGGCAACATACTCTCTACCGGACAATGGTTGAGCATTCCGTTCATTCTTATCGGCTTATACTTTGTGATTAGAGCGAAGAGAGAGGCTTAAAAAACAAACAACTCTTATAAAATAAAGGCTGTCAAGTATTGAACTGACAGCCTTTATTATTTTACAAAACTTAGTATTACATATTTCTTCGATACTGCCCTCCTACTTCAAACAAAGAAGCCGTAATTTGTCCTAAAGAACACACTTTGGTTGCTTCCATCAAATGTTCGAATAAGTTTTCGTTTTTAATAGCAGCTTCCTGAAGCGTATTCAAATGAACATTTACAAGCGCTTGATTGGCAAGATGTAAATTATCCAACATCGTAATTTGGTATTGCTTTTCTTCTTCGGTGGCACGAATAACCTCTGCCGGAATGACCGTTGGAGAACCTTTGGAACTCAAGAAAGTGTTTACTCCAATTATCGGAAATTCGCCCGTATGCTTCAAGGTTTCGTAATACAAACTCTCTTCTTGAATTTTGGAACGTTGGTACATGGTTTCCATGGCACCCAGCACGCCGCCACGTTCTGTAATTCTGTCGAATTCTTGTAAAACGGCTGCTTCAACCAAATCGGTTAATTCTTCGATGATAAAAGCGCCTTGAATTGGGTTTTCGTTTTTGGCCAAACCTAACTCTTTATTAATAATCAACTGGATAGCCATCGCTCTTCGCACCGATTCTTCTGTTGGCGTAGTAATCGCTTCGTCATACGCATTGGTATGTAAGGAATTACAGTTGTCATAAATCGCATACAAAGCCTGCAAGGTCGTACGAATATCATT
>JBOFUD010000177.1:0-4139 GCA_051652385.1 Flavobacterium sp. | reverse complement strand
CGATTCCAAAAGACAAATACAATCATGTTTGGAACAATTATCATTTTCATGTTGAAAATTTCTACGATTATTTGCACCTTGATCGAGAAGCAAGAGATATTGATTTCAAACACAATCTTGATTTAAAACTCAAAATAATTGCTAGAGTTGAGGCGCTCACTCATGAAGAGGATATCAACAAAGCCTTCAGAGAACTACAAGACTTACATAAAATCTGGAAAGAAGATATTGGTCCCGTTTCAAAAGAGCATCGCGATGATATTTGGAATAGGTTTAGTGAATTAACCAAACAAATGCACGACAATCGCGAAAAACTTTATGAAAAACAACGAGAGGTTGAAGTAGCAAATCTAGTGGTGAAAAAGGATTTAATATCTAAAATTGAGCTACTAGCCACCGAGAAAGTAGGTAGTCACGCACAATGGTTGCTTCAAATAGAAAAAGTAGAAGCTTTAAGAAATGCCTTTTTCACTGCAGGAAAAGTACCTTCTGAAGTAAACGAAGCTACTTGGTCAGCGTTTAAAACATCCGTTAGGAACTTTAATAGTTTTAAAAATTCATTTTACAAAGACATCAAAAAAGATCAAAGTGACAATTTAAACAAAAAAATAGCTTTAGTAGCCAAAGCCAAAGAATTGCAAGAAAGCGATGACTTTGCTGCAGCCACTCCGATCATGAAACAAATTCAGGAGGAATGGAAACAAATTGGTCATGTTCCCAGAAAGTACTCTGACAAAATTTGGAATGAATTCAAAGAAGCGTGCAACCACTATTTTGCCAAATTAAAGGAGCATCGTAGTGAGGAAAACAGCGAAGAAATTACAGCTTTCGAAAATAAAAAAGGATACCTTGAGACTATCAAAGAGTTTCAATTGAGTGGCGATCACAAAACAGATTTGGAAGCTATTAAGAAACATATCGATAATTGGAAAAATTTCGGAAAAGTTCCTTTCCCAAGAAGGCATATTGAAGGGAAATTCAACAAAATACTGGATGCTTTATTTGCCAAATTAAGTTTAAGCAAAAAAGAAACTGATATGATGCGTTTCTCAAATCGTATGGAAAACTTATCCGACAGCAATGATATTCGTAAAATAGACAATGAAAAAATATTTTTAATGCGTAAAATTGAAGAAGTTCAAAATGAAATTTTTCAATTAGAAAATAACATTCAGTTTTTTGCCAATACAAAAAATGCCAAAAAAGAAAACTCAATTGTTTTAGAAGTTAGAAAGAACATTGCCATTCATAAAGAGAGTTTGGAAGTATGGAAAGAAAAACTACAACAACTTCGAAACTTAACAATCGAATAAAACCTACAAAAGCCTCAATCTCAAAATTGAGGCTTTTTTTATTTCAAAGATTAACAATCATTTATACTATGAATGAACTAGTATAAACAACAAACAGAGTACATTTGCAAAATGAAACTACTGCGTAAAATAGTACTGACTGCAGGAATTTTGCTCTTGTTTTTTATTTCCAAAATAGAAAACAACAGCAATCACAGTACTATTGTATCGGAGCATAAAGGAGCATGGGTTGAACATACTGAATTGACTAATTTTCAGTTCATTCAACCCGAAAATTTAACATGTGGTGCAACAAATTCACCCTTTCAACAATCTTTTACAGGATGGCTTCCATCACTCTGCATCCCTATTTTTCAGAAACACAATATTGACGAAGTAGCTTCAAGATCATTCCTATCTGAGAATATCAATAGAATTATTTCGGTATCTCCTCTTCTTTTTCCCGTCCATTATTTTTGGTAATTAAATTGTAACAATAAAATCTGATATTGATTGTTCCATTTTTTCGATGGTAAAATAAGTCTTGTTTGCCAAAAATACACTAAACGACTGATAAAAATCCAAAAGTTTACTAAATCCTTAGTATAACAATTCTTGTCGACAAATTTAAAAACAGCAGTTATCAGCCTCAGAATCCCAAAGAGACCGCGGGAACTTTTTAAAGAGATTCTTTCAGAATCCAACTTTTTACAATTTAATATCTAAAATATACATCATGGACACAGCTGTAACCATCATCGGAATAGTAATAACTTTACTCATTTCCATCCCTCTATACTTTGTATTTAGAAGCAATGCAATTCATAAAGACAAAATAAAAGCGATACAAATTTTAAACAATCCCGCTAAAAAGTTTTGTTTTGAAGAAACAGAAAATCAAAATAAAAAGGTGTTTTCAATAGATTCAAAAAACAAAGGATTATTATTTATTGATTTTCATCCTCAAAAAACCTTTTCAAAACTACTTCAACTCGATACTATTATAAGTTGTGAAATCGTTTACACTACAGATTATCAAAGAGATACCACTGTAAAAATCGAATTATTATTTATATTTAAAAAAGACAATAAGAAAGAAACCCTGACCGTTTATGATGCACAATATGATCTTATGAATCAAATTTGTTTATACGAAGATGACCAGTTTGCTAAAAAATGGAAAAATAAAATAGACCAATGTTTAACGCAATAAGTAAACAATCTCTACTAAAAACTTAAAAAAAACCAAATAAAATACATTGAGAACTAGAAATAATTATTCATTTCTCAGTAATTTAATATTTATGATAAATATCATTTGCACTGAAAGTAATAAAAGATACTTTTGTTGTACAAAATTAAGTTAAAAATGAAAAACAATCTGATTCAAAAATACAATGTACCTGGACCAAGATATACAAGCTATCCTACGGTTCCGTATTGGAATGGAACGCAATTTTCTAGTAACTTATGGATTAGTACCTTAAAAAAATCTTTCCTAGAAAGTAATTCCACAGAAGGCATTAGCTTGTACATCCATTTGCCATTTTGTGAAAGTCTCTGTACTTTTTGCGGATGTAACAAAAGAATTACAAAAAATCACAATGTAGAACAAAATTACATCACAGCAGTATTAAAAGAGTGGCTCATATACTGCACTATATTGGGAGAAAAACCAATAATAAAAGAAATCCATTTGGGGGGAGGAACACCAACCTTCTTTTCCTCAGAAAATTTGGAATTATTACTTCATGGTATTTTTGCTCATGCTATAAAGGCAGAAAATTATGAATTTAGTTTTGAAGGCCATCCAAATAACACAACCAAAGCGCAATTGCAATCCCTATACAATTTAGGTTTTAGAAGAGTAAGTTTTGGCGTACAAGATTATTCTGAAAAAGTACAACATGCCATACATAGAGTGCAGTCCTTTCATAATGTAGCTAGAGTAACGTTTTGGGCTAGAGAAATTGGCTATACATCTATAGGACACGATATAATTTTCGGGCTACCCTTTCAAAAACTCGATGATGTAATTGATACTATCGAAAAAACAAAATCATTAAATCCGGATCGTCTGGCGTTTTACAGCTATGCACACGTACCATGGATTAAAGGAAATGGGCAAAGAGGTTTTAAAGATTCTGACATTCCAAAAGATGCAGAAAAAAGACAACTATACGAAGTTGGTAAAGAATTATTAGCTAAAAATGGGTACCACGAGATTGGAATGGATCACTTTGCTTTAAAAGAAGATAGTCTTTACACTTCCTACAAAGCAGAAAAACTTCATCGGAACTTTATGGGATATAGCTCCTCAAAAACCAAAGTCATGATTGGCTTGGGGGTTTCCTCCATAAGCGATAGTTGGTCGAGTTTTGCTCAAAATGAAAAAACCATTGAAGCCTACTATTCATGCATTGACAAAGGGGAATTACCGGTTTATCGTGGCCACATTCTTACCGAGGAGGATTTAATCATTCGCCAACATATCTTAAATTTGATGTGCCAATTTGAAACCTCGTGGAAAAAAACCAATCTATATTTTAAAGAAATTCCAGAAGTTATTGCACAATTGGACGAGATGCAAAAAGATGGCTTAATTACTATTGAAGATCAAAAAATCATAATTTTGGAAGCTGGAAAACCCTTTATTAGAAACATTTGTATGGCTTTTGACTTACTTTTAAAAAGAAAAGCGCCTGAAACAGCCTTGTTTTCAATGACTGTTTAACCCAGATTCTGCATTAGAAATATACTACATTTGAATTACTTCACCATTTTTATATTTCTTAGCGGAGTTCAGTGAATGAATTTCATTTGTATTTACTATTGTTGTTTTGGTCA
>JBOFUD010000176.1:0-5046 GCA_051652385.1 Flavobacterium sp. | reverse complement strand
TAGTAGATCGCGGATTGTGGAACGAAACTTTGAAACAAGAAATCATGAGAAACAATGGTTCTGTTCAAAATATTGATGTGATTCCGCAAGATTTGAAAGAGTTGTACAAAACAGTTTGGGAAATGTCTATGAAGGACATTATTGATATGTCCCGTCAACGTGGGTATTTCATCGACCAATCGCAATCGCTGAATTTGTTTATGCAAGATGCTAATTATTCAAAATTAACTTCTATGCATTTCTACGCTTGGCAATCGGGATTGAAAACAGGAATGTATTATTTGAGAACCAAATCGGCAGTGGATGCTATTAAGTTCACTTTGAATAATGACAAAAAAGAAGAAGCCCTTCCAGAAAGTAAACCAAAAGCGAGTCCACTCGAAGCGGTTGAAGTAGAAACAGAAGAAATGACCGCCGAAGAATACAAAGCCATGATTGAATTGGCCAAAAATGCGGGTCCAGACGATTGTGAAATGTGTGGGTCTTAAATGATTTGAAGAGGTTGTCTAAAGTGACAACCTTTTTTTTTTACTTTTTCAAAAAATCTTAAAATAATTCCAATCCCTACGAACATTCATTTATTTGTTTAAATTTGTTCTTATAAAATTAGCCAGTCATGGAAATCAAGGATTTGTTAAAGTATAGTAATGCTGAGAAAATTGTTTTTGCAGAACAATTATGGGATAGTATTGCTAAAAACGAATTAGAAATCTCTGATGAAATAAAAAACGAATTAGATATTCGTCTTCAAAATTTAGAAGAAGGTAAATCTGAATTGTATTCATGGGAGGCCGTAAAAGCGCATTTGAAAACGATTAGATAATGCGTACTATTCAATTTACAAAAGAAGCATTATTTGATATTGAAGCTGCTGTTTTATGGTATGAAGAACAAAGAGCTGGTCTTTCTTATGATTTTGAGTTGTGTCTTGAAGCAGGAATTGATGCGATTTTGAGAAACCCAGAAGCTTTCCAAAAGAAATATAAGGATATTAAAATTCGCTTTATTTCAAGATTTCCATATGGGATTCATTATAAATACAAAGAAAATCAGATTATAGTTCTTGCTGTTTTTCATACGTCTCGCTCTTCAAAAAACTGGTCAAAAAGACTAGGTTAATAAGTACAAACCTTTCAACAATCAATCCTTTTGAGTGTATTATATTTTACGGATCGAAGTACTGTTCGGCTTGAAGATGTAGTCTTTAACGAAGCGGTGTCTGAGCAAATTAATCAATTTTTGAAGGAGTATCAATTTCGCACCCTGCTAGAAAAGTACGATTTGCCGGTGGTTAATAAAATACTTTTGTATGGCAAAACGGGTTGTGGAAAAACCATGACCGCCAAAGCCATTGCCCACCACTTGAATAAAAAACTGATTATCGTTAATCTTGCTCGAATTGTTTCGTCTAAATTAGGAGAAACTTCCAAAAACCTCGAAGGTCTTTTTAAAGAAGTACAGTACGAAAGTGCGGTGTTGTTTTTTGACGAGTTCGATTCTTTGGGACAAATACGAGATTATGATAACAAAGATAGTTCAGAG
Source organism: Flavobacterium sp. (assembly GCA_051652385.1). Lineage (GTDB taxonomy): Bacteria > Bacteroidota > Bacteroidia > Flavobacteriales > Flavobacteriaceae > Flavobacterium. The sequence goes on along the minus strand of JBOFUD010000176.1, from coordinate 3,504 downwards.
ATGAAACGTGTGGTTAATGCCATCATTCAATTAATTGATAGCTTTCCCAATCGTTCTGTTTTGATAGCTGCTACCAATCAAATTCAAATGATTGATGAAGCTTTAGTACGTCGTTTTGAAATGCAACTCGAATTTACGACGCCCAATTCAGCTGTTTTAGATAGGTATTATGATACGTTACTTCAAAAGTATCCGCCTCAATTTCATAAAATGGAACGGGTGTACGACATTAGCTTTGCCGAGGCAAAAAATCATTTGCTACGATCGGTAAAAAACAATGTAATTCAAGACGCTATTGCGAATCAGCATCCAGATTTAGCCGAATAAAAAAAATAAAAATCATCCATATTCGTATATTTGAAAACGAATCATTCACAAACAACATGAACTGGGAACAACTATTATCATTAAAACGTCATGGCGACACAGGAAAGCGTTTACGTATTGAACAAGATGAAACTCGTTTGGGTTTTGAAGTCGATTACGACCGAATTGTTTTTTCATCCGCTTTTCGAAGTTTACAAGATAAAACTCAGGTAATTCCCTTGTCTAAAACCGATTTCGTGCATACCCGCCTAACACATAGCTTAGAAGTTTCGGTAGTGGGGCGTTCTTTGGGAAGGTTGGTTGGAAAAAAAATTATCGAAAAATATCCTCATTTGCAAGAAATACACGGGTATCAAATGAATGATTTTGGTGCTATTGTAGCGGCGGCTTCTTTGGCCCACGACATTGGTAATCCTCCTTTTGGACATTCAGGAGAAAAAGCAATTGGCGAGTATTTTTCTATTGGTAAAGGACAACAATATAAAGACCAATTAGCTCCAAAACAGTGGCAGGATTTGGTGGATTTTGAAGGAAATGCCAACGGGTTTTCAGTGTTAAATAGTTCTCGTCCAGGAGTAGAAGGTGGTGTACGCTTATCGTTTGCAACTTTGGGCGCTTTTATGAAATATCCTAAAGAAAGTTTGCCTAAAAAACCAACCAAAAATATCGCCGATAAGAAATACGGTTTTTTTCAAATCGATAAAGTATTTTTTGAAGAAGTAGCGCATGAAATGGGAATGATTCCTAACAAAAAAGATGCTGATATTGGTTTCGAAAGACATCCGCTAGCGTATTTGGTGGAAGCAGCCGATGATATTTGCTACACGATTATCGATTTTGAAGACGGAATCAACCTAGGATTAATATCTGAAGATTTTGCTTTAGAATATTTAATTAAGTTGGTAAAAGATAGCATTGATACTTCAAAATACAAAACATTATCCACCAAAGAAGACCGAATAAGCTATTTGCGCGCGTTGGCCATCGGAAGTTTGATAAACGATGCTGTAAAGGTGTTTATTGAAAACGAAAAGAGTATTTTGGAAGGTAATTTCCCTTTTGCCATAATGGATAAAAGTAAATACAAAGCACAGATGGATGACATCATCAGTATCAGCGTTAAAAATATTTATCAAAGCCGTGAAGTGATTGAAAAAGAGTTAGTCGGCTACCAAATTATACAAACTCTTTTGGATAAATTCATAGTTGCTTTTAATAACAAATCAGAGGGCTGTGCCTCTAATTATGATGGTTTGATTTTAAGTATGCTACCCGAGAAACATCATCTGGTTAAAGAAAATTTATACGAGCGGTTGTTGCATATTTGTCATTATATATCAATGTTAACTGACGGGAATGCGCTAAAAATCTATGAAACTTTGCAGGGAAGAAAGCGAGATTAGATTTTAAAAGGCATACGCTAACCCAACTCCCAAAACTTGTTTCAATTGCATTCGGGGTCCTTCGGTTATTTGAACGCCGTCGACTTCTTTTTGGCTGTTAATGTCGTCGTCATAAATTATTTGAGTACCTATATTGGCTTTGACATATTTGTTGACAACCAGCTCAAATTGGATGTTCCAATCAATGTCGATATTACCAAATTTATTGATGTAATCAGAGTACAATGTTATTCGATTGTCTAAAATGATATTTTTAAAAATTTCTTTTTTGATTTGATATTGGAGAAGTAGCCCTAATTCGGTTCGACTTCTTTTTCCTTTTTTTAACATGATATTGTTCTCGTCATATACAGCGCCATCGACACCAAAAGCTCCTTGATCCGCCAATCGTTGATCAAGAACGAACGTTTTTTTCATCGTAAAAGGGGATATGTAATAAGAATGCTTTTTGTTTTTATTGATGTTTTCTGCTCCAAGACCCATAAAAATGTAGGCAGGAGCAAAAAATCGGGAAATGGCAACGTCTTTATTTGGATAAGAGTACCCATCGGTAAATTGGGTGTTAAAATTGTATTTTGCCGAGTAGTACCAATTCGTTAAAGTGTCACGACGGTACCCAAATGTAGAGTTGATTAATATGGCATCATCCGTTTTTCTCAAGGCAACGCCACTTTGTTTATTTAAGCCGTATCTTACAATTAGTTCATTTTGCCATTTGAATTTTTCTCGAGTATATACACGAGTGAAATTGCCTTTTACAAGACCTGAAATGGAGCTTGTACCTCCGGCGTTCCAGTTTACAAAAGCAATCTGTGTAATATCGAATCCAAGTTTGTTGACTTTTACCCAATTTGAAATCCCGAGTGTGTTTACGGTAGTTTTTCTGATCGTTGGCGCTTTTGGTGGCGGTAAGGTTTTGGGTATAACAAAGGGTCTAAAAGTTGGCCTTGCTGTCGGCGTTAAAATGAAGGTTGAGTCACTTTGTGTATCCTCGGTAGGTGTGATTTCTTGGCTATATATTTGGGAGTTAAAACAAAGTAAAACAAATAGTAAAAGTGGTAATATGGTAAATTTCATTATAAATCGTTTGTTATTGGCAAATTAACTCATTTTGTAGGACAGAAAAAATAGCTTTCAAACTTTTAACGTCAATTTTGCAATCGTATTGTAATTCCTTTACGGAGCCATGTTCGATAAACATATCGGGTATACCGAGTGTTTTTATTGTTCTGTAAAAATTGTTTTTAGCTGAAAACTCAAGAATAGCACTGCCGAATCCGCCCGTAATAGCTCCATCTTCTACAGTTATTATCGTTTCAAATTCTTTGAAAATAGCGTGTAAGAGAACTTCGTCCAAGGGTTTTATAAAACTAAAGTCATAGTGAGCAAAGGGGGTGTTCATCTCTAATTCAGCTAGTGCTTTTGTCACGTTATTTCCAATAGTCCCTGTTGAAAGTATGGCTATTTTTGTGCCATTTTTTAAACAATTTGCTTTTCCTATTGCTAATTTTTTATAAGGAGTTTTCCAATCAATGGTTTCACCTCTGCCTCTTGGATAGCGAATCGCAATTGGATGATTGATGCCTAATTGCACGGTGTATAAAATATTCCGCAGTTCTCCTTCGTTTAAAGGAGCATAAATAGTAAGATTAGGTATGCATCTTAAATAGGCTATATCGAAAACGCCGTGATGAGTGGCTCCATCCTCGCCAACCAGTCCGGCTCGGTCCAGACAAAAGATTACCGGTAAGTTTTGCAAAGCCACATCGTGAAT